>LUZO01000167.1 GCA_001603685.1 Bacteroidales bacterium Bact_23 | reverse complement strand
AACGATTTTTGATATCATAAATTTCCCTTATTTAAATGATACTAATTGCTGACAGCGGATCTACAAAAACCGATTGGTGTACTGTTGATGAACAAGGACAAACAAAAACAATTCAGAGTATCGGGATTAACCCGTACTACATGAATGAAGCTGGAATAAAGGAAGTTTTAGATAAAGAACTTATTCCATTTCTGAATCCGGAAACTATAAAAGAGATCCATTATTATGGCGCAGGCTGTTCAACTGAACAGAAATGCGGTCTTGTGGGCAGCATACTTCAGGATTCATTCAAAAATGCCGCCGTTGAAGTAAACCATGATATGCTCGGAGCCGCCAGAGCTTTGTGCGACCATAAGCCCGGGATAGCGTGCATCTTGGGAACCGGTTCAAATTCCTGTTCTTTTAACGGCAAAGAGATTACTGAAAATGCCATCTCTCTGGGGTATCTGCTTGGAGATGAAGGTAGTGGTGCGTATCTCGGCAAAAAGCTTCTTACCGATTATTTTCATGGCCGGATGCCTCAGAATATTCAGCAGTTTTTTCACAATGAGTACAATCTCTCACTGGAAACAGCTTTGGATAATATGTACAACAAGCCAAAGCCCAATCGCTACCTTGCTTCATTCAGCAAGTTCATCAGCAAGTACAGGGAAGAGGAGTATCTCAAAGAAATGGTCTTAAACAGTTTCGACGATTTCTTCAGAATCAGCGTCAGCAAATACAAAGATTACAAAACACTTGATGTAAACTTCCTGGGGTCAGTAGCTTATTATTTCAGTGATTTACTGCGTATTACTGCCGGTAAATATGGCGTTACAATCGGGAATATCTACCGCTCACCCATGGAAGGATTGGTTCTTTATCATACCGATTTCCAATGATTGAACAAACAGCCCGGATCAGCCGCTTCAGTTTTCTTATCATCTTCTTGCTGTGCAGTGCCGCAGTTTCCGGCCAAAGCAGAAAAATAAGCGAACTCGATAAATATTTCGCTGAAGCGTTGAAAAAATGGGAAGTTCCGGGTATGGCCATCGGCATCGTTAATGATGGGCAGGTAGTTCTGCTGAAAGGTTATGGGGTTCGTGAAGCAGGAAAAGATGATCCTGTTGACGCAAACACCCTGTTTGCCGTAGCTTCTAATACCAAATCGTTTACTGCAACCGCATTGGGTATGCTGGTGGATGAAGGCAGGATTGCATGGGATGATCCGGTTACGAATTATCTCCCATGGTTTCGCCTCTACGATCCCTATGTCACTTTGAATGTAACCATCAGAGACCTGCTTTCGCACCGAACCGGCCTGGCTACATTCAGCGGCGACCTTATCTGGTATGGAAGCACCCACAGCCGCGAAGAGGTTGTAAGACGGGCTGCGGGCCTTAAACAGGCAAATGGATTCAGAGCGGCGTACGGATACTCCAATATTATGTATCTCACAGCCGGACTGATTATTGAAAAGGTAAGCGGCATGAGCTGGGATGACTTCATCAATCAGCGAATTTTTCAGCCGCTTGGGATGAACAATTCCAACACCAGCATTACCAAACTGGATATGAAAGGCAACACCTCGGCGCCACACAACGATGCGGATGGCAAGGTAATGGCCATTAATTACATCAATTGGGATAATATTGCTCCGGCAGGATCGATCAATTCATCAGCGGCTGATATGCTGAAGTGGATTGGATTTCAGCTGGATAAGGGCAAGAAGGATGGCCGCTCACTCGTGAGTGAACGAACCCTGAACGAAATATGGTCGCCTCAGATGGTACAGAAAGTCAGCCCGTTTTCCGAAAAAAACTTCCCATCAACCCATTTCAGGAGCTATGGTCTGGGCTGGGGGCTGATGGATTATCACGGCAAAAAAGTCATCTCGCATTCAGGAGGCTACGATGGCTTTATTTCATACTCGGGTTTTGTTCCGGAAGCCGGCCTGGGTTTCGTCATCCTGACCAACAAAAATTCCAGCCTTTATCTTCCCCTCTTTTACCGGATTCTGGATACCTTCCTGTCCGATGGGAAAACCGACTGGAGCACCTTGTTTTACGATCTTTCTGAGAAAAACAGGGAAGCCGAAAAGAAAAAGGAGCAGGATGAAGCCGCCGGCCGAATTACCGGCACCTCTCCTACCCTTCCGCTTGAAGCATACTGCGGCACCTATGTGAGCGAGATATACGGCGAAGCCGATGTGATAATCCGCAACCATCAGTTATACCTGAGGTTTAAGCATACGCCAATTTTCCACAGCCAGCTTGGTCACTGGCAGTTTAATACATTTACCCTTAAATTTCCGGATGTCCCTTCGCTTCCGCAGGGAAAGGTTGCCTTTATTCTGAACGAACAGAATAAACCCGAACGGATGCTCATTGATGTTCCGAATCCGGATTTTGACTTTAAAGAGCTCGACTTTATCCGCCGAAAGTAGGCTAATTTCCTTGCTGCTTCAGTGAATCAGCCTCTTTTCTCAACTGTTCCGATGGTTTGAATGTAAGTGATGCAGAGTTAATGCAGTAGCGTAATCCGGTTGGAGGCGGGCCGTCGTTGAATACATGCCCCAGATGGCCGCCGCAGCGCGAACACACCACTTCTGTTCTGACCATCCCAAAACTCAGATCGCGATGCTCCTCAATATTTTGTGCTTCAGCAGGTTGGCTAAAGCTCGGCCAGCCACAGCCGGCGTCGAATTTACTGCCTGATTCAAACAGTTCGAGGCCGCATCCGGCGCAGAAATATTTCCCTTCAATAAAAAACTGATCATACAAACCGGTACCGGGACGCTCAGTTCCCTTCTGCCGGAGAATGTGATACTGTTCAGGGGTCAATGAGGCTTTCCATTCCGCTTCAGAACGGGTTATTTTTTCAGGCAACTCTATTTTTCCTTCATTCATGGTTGAACTTAGTTTTGATTCATGCTTGCACCCCTGTATTAACGCCGGCAAAATGGCGGCCAATGCTGCAAACAGAATTATTCTTTTGTAATACATTTTTCTACTGATGATTCCTCTGATAGAACAACAATGAGCGTTACAATGTTTGCTACTGCCTCAGCAAATTCATGCAAAAAAATGCAGGATATATTTACATATCGGTTAGAAATATACGCAAAAATTATCTATATTTACACTCTCCGGCCGGCTTCACCTGACAGGCTGCCGGAAATAAGCATCAGCAAAGAGAACCATGTGTTTTTTTTTGAAAAATCATCTGCAGAAAATAATTTGCTTTCGTCTCCGGTATCTGAGACAAGGCGTAACAAGATAAAAACCACTTGAATCATGGAATGGCTATGGATTACCCTTGGTGTGGTGCTGACCATTGCAGGTCTGGCCGGCTGCATCATTCCTTTATTGCCGGGTCCGCCTCTGAGTTACATCGGTCTGGTTATCATTCAGTTCGCACTTAATGAGCCATTCACTTACCGGTTTATGGCAATTTGGCTTCTGGTAACGATAGCGGTTACCCTGCTCGACTATTATGTTCCGATATGGGGAACCAAAAAATTTGGCGGAAGCCGAAGTGGAATATGGGGCGCTACTCTGGGTTTGCTGATCGGTATTTTCTTTCTGCCACCTTTGGGAATGATTGCCGGCCCCTTTTTTGGTGCCGTAATTGGTGAAATGTTCAGCGGAAGAGACTCAGCTACTGCCTTTCGCGCGGGTATGGGCTCTTTTATCGGCTTTCTGGCCGGAACCATCATGAAACTGGCGGTATCTTTTATTATGGCGTTCTACTTCTTTAAAGCTATCATCTGACTGTATGACAAAAATCACAGACTCCCGTTTGCTGCTGGAACTAAGTTATAACATCCGCGCACTCATTGTAAAAATGCTTTCAACGGCCGGTTCAGGCCATACAGGAGGATCACTTGGCCTGGCTGATGTCTTTACCGCACTATATTTCAACGAATTGAATCACAACCCTCAAAAACCACTTTGGCCGGATCGCGACAGGGTAATTCTCTCCATAGGCCATGTTGCCCCGGTGCTGTATGCCACCCTGGCCGAGGCGGGATATTTTGACAAATCGGAATTGTTTACCCTTCGCAAAATCGGTTCAAGGTTGCAGGGGCATCCGGGCAGGGATACCGGTTTGCCGGGAATTGAAACCTCCTCAGGCTCGCTCGGTCAGGGGCTTTCGATTGCCGTGGGGATGGCGATTGCAGCAAAAAAGGACAATTCCGGAATCCGCATTTTCAGCATCCACGGCGACGGTGAGCTTCAGGAGGGGCAGATATGGGAAGCCGCCATGGCGGCGGCACACCATAAACTCGATAACATTACCGCGGTTGTGGATGTAAACGGCCTGCAAATTGACGGTCCCACTACCAAAGTAATGAACCTTGAGCCGCTGGGCCTGAAATGGGAAGCTTTCGGATGGAATGTAATCGGTTGCAACGGGCATGATTTCTCCGATATCCTTCGTGCATTCCGGGAAGCCAGGGAATTCCGGGGAAAACCTTCGGTAATCCTGGCCTCAACGGTAATGGGCAAAGGCGTTAAATCCATCGAAAACAACCACGGCTGGCACGGCCGCGTTCCGTCGTCAACGGAAGCGGTTGAGTTTTTATGCCAGATTGATGAAAGTTACCGCATAGAACTATCAAAATCAGAATTATCCAAATGAGCTATATAAATAAAGGTGATCGTCCGACCAGAGCAGGATTTGGCGAAGGACTTCTGGAAGCCGGCCGGAAAAATCCGGATATCTATGCCATTGGTGCAGATATTACCTCTTCGGTTGGGGCCAATCTGTTTGCCGGCGAGTTTCCGGAACGCTTCATTTCGCTCGGGATTGCCGAGCAAAATTGCGCCGGTGTTGCCGCCGGCCTGGCTTTGATGAATAAAATACCGGTTTTTACGACTTATGCGGTATTTTCGGCCATACGGGCTGCGGATCAGATCAGGATTTCGATATGCTACAACAACCTTCATGCCCTGATCGGAGGCGCCCATGCCGGTATTTCGGTCGGTCCTGACGGCGCCACACATCAGGCGCTGGAAGATGTTGCCGTAATGCGAAGCCTTCCGCACATGACCGTTTTGTCGCCCTGCGATGCAACACAGGCAAATCTTCTTACCCAAAAGGCACTTCTGGAACTCAATGGCCCGGTTTACATACGGTTTGGACGGGAAGCCGTTCCCGATTTTACTTCACCGGACGATTACACTGAAATTGGAAAAGCTCAGATAATGAGAGAAGGTAATGACCTGACCATCATCGCTACCGGGCATATGGTCTGGGAGGCCTTACAATCGGCTGAACTGCTTGCACAGAAAGGGATTGAGGCAAAAGTGATTAACATTCACACCATTAAGCCCATTGATAAGGAAGCCATCCTGCAGGCTGCCGCTGAAACCGGATTGCTGTTTACCGTTGAAGAGCACCAGATTACAGGTGGGCTCGGCGGAGCTGTGGCTGAAGTGGTAGCTGAGCAAGGGGGAGCAAGGGTGCACCGAATAGGGATTCCCGACTCTTTCGGCGAATCGGGTACTCCCGATGAGCTTCTTGAGAAATTCAACCTGAAAGCCCACAGGTTTTCTCCAATTATTGAATCAGAATATCATGAATTTCTCCGGGCCGGCAGAAAATAACCCTGTGTCCGGCAAAAATTTAAACAATCAGCCTGTAGCCTTCCGGATACTCAATATTTTCCAGAAAAAGTCCCTGAGGCGGCACCGATTCACCGGCGTCGGAGCGGGTGCCGCCGTCTAAAAGCGAACGGAAAGCCGCTTCATCCATATTGCCTTTTCCAACTTCAACCAGAGTTCCCGTGATGGCCCTTACCATATTCCTCAGAAAACGGTTTGCCCTGATATGATAGATCAGCAGCCCAGGCTCCTCAATGAAAAACGACTCCGAAATGTGACAAACCGTACTTCCGGGATTGGAACCTTTCTTTGCAAAACAATCAAATTCAGTATAACCGGGCAAGAGTGAAGCAATATTTTTCATGGCATCCGTGTCCAGCCCGCCTTCGTATCTCCAGGAAAAATCTGTCAAAAACGGATTTTTTCTCCGGCTTATATAATATCGGTATGTTCTGGAAACGGCAGAAAACCGGGCGTGAATTTCACCGGCAACCGGAAATATCTCAAAAACCACTACGGAAGGCGGTAAAATCCGGTTCATTCTGTAGCTCAAATCCTGTAATTCACTATTATCCAACGAGGCAGGATGATCGAAATGGGCATAAAAATTACGGGCATGTACGCCGGTATCAGTGCGGCCGGCACCGGTAACAGCAGTCTTATTGCGCAACAGCATGGAGAGTGCCGATTCCACTACCTGCTGTACTGTTGCAACCGAAGGCTGCACCTGCCATCCGTTAAAGTCCCGGCCATTATAGGCAAGATGGATAAAATACCTGTTTGTGTTCATCGGGATAAAATTACAAAATTGAAGCAAACGGGAAGCATGGTATCCGGGCCTCTAAGATATTTTCATATTTAGAATAAGTATAAATTAGGTATAACCCTGAAAAAAGTGGAGTTTATTGTTAATTAATTCACAAAATAATAATTACTTTTGATATCAATTGTTAATCAATTCACAAGTCACACTCGATTAACTATTCAGTCAAAGTATTTTATCTAACTAAAGCCGGAGGATTACATGTTAACAACAGAAACACTCGTAAAAGAGCTGGTCGAAAAAAACGGCAGGACTCGCAACAGTCTTATGCCGGTTTTGCAGGGCATTGTCAGGGAACAAAACTACCTGTCAGATGAGGCCATGATTTGCGTTGCAAAAGAACTCGATTTGTCAGCTGCCGATGTTTACGGTACAGCCTCTTTTTACTCATTTCTCGACACCATTCCCAGGGGTAAAAACATTATCAGGATTTGCAAAACCATTACCTGCCACATGCAGGGGAAAGATGACATTGTAAATGCTCTCAGCAATGCCCTGAAAATCAAAATTGGGGAGACAACACACGACAAAAAATTCACTTTACTGACCACCAATTGTCTCGGATGGTGCCACAAGGGCCCGGTAATGCTGGTAAACGATGAGGTTTATCCGGAGCTTACGCCTCAAAAGGCTCTTGAAATCATCGAAGAGTATGCAAAAAAGACGGTCATCTAATTCAGAATGTCACAAACTAAAAAGCTACCCAAATGGAAAAGAATCTCAAAAAAGTAGATATAATTTTCGAGACAAGTGACAGGTGCACCCCCCTCGAAGTATTGGAAAAGACGCTCAAAAGATCTCCTGATGACATTATCCTCGATTTGATTGACAGTGGTCTGAAAGGGCGTGGTGGAGCCGGATTCCCGACAGGGTTGAAATGGAAATTCACCCGCAATGAAACCAGTGATGTAAAATATGTTATCTGTAACGCCGATGAAGGTGAGCCAGGAACATTCAAAGACCGTGAAATTCTTGACCGCGTTCCGGAAAAGGTTTTTGTTGGAATGGTCATTTGTGGCTATGTAGTCGGAGCCAAAGAGGGCTACATATACATGAGAGGTGAATATAATTTTCTGCTAAAGGGCCTTTTAAAGAAGCTCGATGATTTCAATCAGGCATTAAGGAAGCGCAACATTGATTTTACGATTTATTTCAAATCCGGTTCGGGCGCATACATCTGCGGCGAAGAAAGCGCTTTGTTTGAATCGATGGAAGGTAAACGCGGCGAGCCGCGCAACAAACCGCCCTACCCTACCGTTGCCGGCTATAACGGCAAGCCAACAGTTATCAACAATGTTGAAACGCTGGTTTACACAACCATGATTTTCCACATGGGAGCCGAAAAATTTAAAGAGCTTGGCACAAAAGATTCCAGAGGATCCAAAGTATTCTCAGTTTCGGGTGATACGCCAATTGCCGGTATTTACGAGCTGGAGCTTGGAATGCCCCTCCACGAATTTGTAAATGAATTTGGCGATGGCGACACCAAAGCCGTACAGGTAGGAGGCGCATCGGGGCACTGTGTACCCAGAAAAAAATTCAACGACACCATCATCGGTTTCGAAGGAATACCCACCGGAGGATCCATGATGATTTTCAACAGCTCCCGTTCCATGTACAATGTGCTGCACGACTACCTCGAGTTTTTCACCGAAGAATCGTGTGGCCAGTGCACTCCATGCCGGGTCGGATGCCAGCAACTGCTCAAAGGAATTGAGGCAGTTAAACGGGGAGAGCGTCCGCCTTCATACCTTGATGATTTGAAAAAGCTTACTGCAACCATGAAGATTGCGGCAAAATGCGGACTCGGACAGTCGGTAGGCAATCCTTTCAACTCAATAGTGGATAATTTCAGGGAAGAGATTATTTACTGATTTACAATGAAAGAAGCAGAAAAGAAAAAGGCTTTAGCAGTCGGCCGGTAAGGCCAAAAGCATAAAAAGACCAAACAAATCAAAAAGCAAAATCATGAGCAAATATTTAGTAAACCTTAAGATAAACAACATGCCCATTGCGGTGGAAGAGGGCACAACCATTCTTGATGCAGCCAAAAAGCTGAATTTCAGAATTCCTACCCTATGTCACCATCCCGACCTGACGGTTGCAGGGAACTGCCGCGTTTGTGTGGTTGAAGTGAAAGGTGCCAAATTACTGGCTGCCGCCTGTGCAACTCCGGTTTCGGAAGGGATGGAGGTATTTACCAACAGCGAAAAAGTAAGGATTGCACGCAAGCACATCGTCGAGCTACTCCTTTCGGAGCACAACTCCGACTGTACCAAATGTTACAAAAACGGAAATTGCGAACTTCAGGAGCTGGCAAGCGAATACCGCATCGGCGACCATGTTTTTCTCGATCTGGTACGACCCGAAAGCAAGATTCAGGATATCTCCTCACCCTCAATCGTTAAGGACGACAGTAAATGTATCCGGTGCCAGCGCTGCGTAAGGACCTGTACCGAGCTTCAGGGCGTAAGCGCACTTGCAGTGGTTCACAAAGGCGATCAGCAGAAAATTTCAACTTTCCTTAACAAGCCGTTAAACGAAGTGGTTTGCACCAATTGCGGGCAGTGCATCAACCGCTGCCCGACCGGAGCCCTCACCGAGCGCAACTACATTGAAGAGGTGTGGAACGCAATTTACGACCCCTCGAAGTTTGTGGTTGTTCAGACCGCTCCCGCAACCCGTATCGCGCTGGGCGAAGACCTTGGAATACCGGTGGGCGAAAGGGTAACCGGAAAGATGGTTGCTGCACTGAAAAAGCTGGGATTCAACAAGGTGCTTGATACCGACTTTACCGCCGACCTTACCATCATGGAGGAAGGCACGGAGCTGCTCACCCGCCTGAAACGCGCTTTGGTGGATAAGGATGAAACGGTAGTACTGCCAATGATGACCTCCTGTTCGCCGGGCTGGATCAAATTCCAGGAGCATATCTTTCCTGAATTGCTCGACAACCTGTCAACCTGTAAATCACCGCAGCAGATGTTCGGCGCGGTGGCAAAGACCTATTATGCCGATAAAATCAACATTAAGGCACAGGATATGGTGGTTGTTTCCATTATGCCGTGTACGGCAAAGAAATTTGAGTGCGAGCGTCCGGAGATGCGCGACAGCGGATATCAGGATGTGGACTATGTACTGACTACCAGAGAGTTGTCGATGATGATCAGGCAGGCGGGAATCGATTTCTGCAAGCTTGAAGAAGATCATTACGACAGCATACTGGGCGAATCGAGCGGGGCAGCGGTTATTTTTGGAGCTACCGGCGGAGTTATGGAGGCAGCCCTTCGCACTGCATACGAAATTGTTACCGGCCGCGAGGTTCCCTTTACCAACCTCAATATCCAGCCTGTTCGCGGAATGGAAGGTATAAAGGATGCTTCGATCAAGATTAAGAATGTGAAACCCGAATGGAGTTTCCTCGAAGGCGTTGATCTGAATGTTGCCATTGCCCATGGCCTTGCCAATGCACGGCAACTGATGGAAAAGGTAAAGAGCGGCGAAGCAAACTATCACTTCATCGAAATCATGGGATGTCCGGGCGGCTGTCTGGGCGGTGGCGGACAACCCATACCCACTTCACCAGAAATCAGGAAGAAACGAGCCGAAGCCATTTATGAGGAGGACGCAGGAATGCCTATCAGGAAATCGCATGAAAACCCTGAGATCGTAGAGATCTACAAACAGTTCCTTGGCGAGCCGCTCAGTCATAAATCGCATGACTTGCTGCATACCCATTACAAGCCAAGGCACCGCTACTAATCTTCAGATTATCTGATACCGGAAGGATGGTCAACAGCCATCCTTCCGCTGTTTTACCCAGGTGATACTTATGTGCTAAGTGCTTATTATCTTGGAAATTATGACTGCTTATTTAGAATGGAAATAAATTTATTGTTATTCCATTAACAATGTGAAAAAAATAACAATAAATTTGTTTAGCACTGAATTAGTATTTAATTTTGCGGCACAAAAAAGCATTGTTTGTGACATAGCACTGCAAGGTGCATAATAAAGAACTTAAATGAAAATCAGAGAGGTTGTCGAATTACTGAATGCCAGGGTTGTTTCAGGACATGAAAGGCTTGACAATGAAGTTGAATACGGATTTTCCTCCGATCTGATGAGTGATGTACTCACTGTGGAGACGGACAATCTGCTGCTTCTTACAGGTCTGGCAAATGTTCAGACCATTCGCACAGCCGAAATGTCTGATATCAACAAAATAATCTTTGTCAGAAGGAAAAAGGCAACCGAAGAGATGATCAGTCTGGCTGCTGAGAATGATATGATACTAATCGAGTGTGACTACTCCATGTTCAAGACCAGCGGAATTCTGTTTAAATCAGGCATAAAGCCTATTTACTAAAAATCGACTGCAATGCATTTCGAATTTCATGTTGAAGGAGGTAATTTTTCCAAAGCGGGTTCTGCATCCAGCCAGTTAAAGAAAATTCTGAAACAACTGAATGTTGATCCCAAAGTAATTAAAAAGGTGGTGGTTGCACTTTACGAAGCTGAAGTGAACATTGTTGCGCATGCCTACCAGGGAGATATCTTCATCGACATTGACACCGAAAAAATTGAAATCAAACTGATTGATGAGGGACCGGGGATTGAAAACATTGAACTTGCCATGCAACAGGGCTATTCAACTGCTTCATCCAAAGTTCGTGAAATGGGTTTCGGCGCCGGTATGGGGCTGCCCAACATCAAAAACAATTGCGACAAAATGACCATTTCATCGGAAGTAGGTAAAAGCACTACAGTTGAAATGATTACTTTTTTTAACAATTAACCGCACAAAACAATGGAACAGGCCAATTTCCACCATGCACTCAAGATCAGGGAAGATCTGTGTATCGGATGTTCGCATTGTATGAGTGTGTGTCCTACCGAAGCAATAAGGGTAAAAAACGGAAAATCGGTTCTTTACGGAAACCGTTGTGTTGATTGCGGTGAGTGCTTCAGGGTTTGTCCGGTAAGTGCCATTATCATTGACAATGACGACTTTAATTACATTTACGATTATAAATATCGTGTTGCTCTTGTTCCTTCGGTATTTACCGGCCAATTCCCTGAAGACATTTCACTGCGTCAGATTCACAGCGTTATGCTTGAACTGGGCTTCACACATGTTTACGAGGTGGAGAATGGTGTGGAAATTCTTAAAGATGCCATCACCGGATACGCCGCACAGAATCCCGATAAAAAGCCGCTGATATCATCGTTCTGCCCGGCTATTGTTCGACTGATTCAGGTGAAGTTCCCTTCATTGGTGGAAAACATCATGCAACTTAAGCCGCCTCTTGACATCTCGGCATTACACATCAGGCATGAGCTGCTGAAAAAAGGTATTCCTGATAAAGACATTGGCATTTTCTACATAACCCCCTGTGCCGCAAAAATTGCTGCAATCAAGGACCCTGTCGGAGAAAAAGATTCGCCCATCAATGGTGTAATCAATATGGATATATTCTTCAGCAAGGTATTCCGCCAGGTTAAGCAGAAGAAAAACCTGAGCGACGAAATGCCGGTAGGCAGCAGGCTCACCAGTAAATCCGCTTGCTGGGCGCTTACCGGAGGAGAAGCCGCCTATGTACAGGGAAGAGTATTGGCAATTGATGAAATCCACAATGTGATTGAATTTCTGGAACGCCTCGAAAATGAAGAGGTTACCGATATTGATTTTCTTGAACTCAGAGCCTGCGATGAGAGTTGTGCCGGTGGTGTACTTACCATTGCCAACCGCTTTCTGGCCGCCGAACGTCTGAGAAACCACACCGCCGAATACCACCCTGATTCAGATGGCAAACATCCGGATGAAACTACGCCAATAAGCGATAACAACGAATACCTGCTGGAAAATATTACAGTTGGCGAAATCAATCCGCGCTCAATGATGAAGCTGGATGAAAACATGGGCGAAGCCATGCGCAAGATGGAGAAAGTAAATCGCATCATGCAACTGCTTCCGATGGTGGATTGCGGTATTTGCGGCGCACCAAGCTGCCAGGCGCTGGCTCAGGATATAGCTTTGGGTGACGCCTCAATCGATTACTGCATTTTTATTCAGAAAATCCTTGAACAAAAAGGAGAACTCTCACTCGAAGATAGTGTGAAAATTATGCAGGACATCTGGGGCTTTGGTAAAACAAACAAATACAGAGATTTAAAAGGAATTTAATATGAAAGTCAGAGAAATTGCTGAAAAATTGAATCTTACCGTTCTCAGCGGAACCGAAGGGCTTGATGCTGAGATTAATAACGGTTATTCATCCGATTTATTAAGTGATGTAATGGGCAATGCCGGTTCCGGTGATATCTGGATTACCCTTCAGACACACAAGAATGTTATGGCGATTGCTTCGCTGAAAGACCTGGCGGCTGTAATTCTGGTCAAGGGCTTCGTTCCCGATCCGGATATGGCAGAACAGAGCAATGAAGAGGGAATTCCGGTGCTTAGCACCAACGAGGACACCTTTACAATTAATGGTAAACTCTACAATTTGCTGAATTCCTAAAAAACAACACAAAATGAAGGAATTCAGGGCCGACCTTCATATACACACTGTACTTTCGCCATGCGGCAGCCTCGAAATGAGCCCGCAGACTATCGTACAGCAGGCTCTGAAAAAAAAGCTTGACATAATTGGAATAACCGACCACAACTCAACCAGACAATGTCTGGAGGTAAGCCGGGAAGCAAATAAGGCAGGCATCACGGTTTACACAGGTGTTGAGGTGAATACAAAAGAAGAAGTACACTGCCTTGCGTTCTTTGAAACATTTGACATTCTGAACGAATTTCAGGAATATCTTGACCGCTATCTGCCTGATATTGAAAACAATCCTGATCTTTTTGGCTATCAGGTAGTGGTTGATGGGGAAGAAAACATCGTTTACGAGGAGCCAAAGCTGCTGATTTCAGCCATCTCGCAGAATTTGGATCAGGTTGAGGCTGAAGTTCACCGTTTGGGAGGCATCTTCATTCCGGCTCATGTTGACCGTCCGAAGTTCAGTCTGGTAAGTCAGCTGGGATTTATCCCTCCTGATCTGAAAGCCGACGCCTTCGAACTGTCGAAGTTCAGCAAAACGGAAGACTTTTTAAATAAGTTTGCCTATCTGAGGGCAAAAACCTTTGTAAGAAATTCGGATGCCCATATGCCTGAAGTCATCGGCGAAAGCTTTACCACGCTGCTGATGGAGGACACCGGGTTTGATGAGTTCCGCAAAGCCCTTGCAGGCAAGGAAGGGAGAAAGGTGATATCATGATGAAGGACTTTGCCATGCACATCATGGACATAGCTCAGAACTCGGTTTCGGCAGGGGCCTCGCTCATCGAGCTGCTGATTGAGGAATCGGCAGCAACTGACAGCCTTACGATGGTGATACGGGATAACGGAAAAGGAATACCGGCTGATATGCTCAGCAAGGTAACCGACCCGTTTGTTACCAGCCGCACCACCCGGAAAGTGGGACTAGGTCTGCCGCTGCTGAAACAGCACGCCGATTCGACCGGCGGCAGCCTTTCGATCGAGTCAGCCGAAGGAGCGGGAACAACCATCACGGCTACATTCGGACTTACGCACCTCGACCGCCAGCCATTCGGCGACATAGCCGGAACAGTAGTTCTGCTTGCCGCGGCAAATCCGGAGATAAGGTTTGTTTACGAACACAAAACGCCTTCGGGTGAATACAGGTTCGATACGGACGAGGTAAATGAAATGCTCGAAGGAATGTCAATTTCAGAAGCACCGGTTATCCGGTTTCTGAGAGAAATGATTAGTGAAAATTTGAAAGAAATCAAGATTTCAGGATAATAATCAACACAAAAAAAAAGTAAAACATGGGACAAGTAAAATCACTGGATGACCTGCGGAGAATCAAAGAAGATCTGCAGCAGAAAATGAAACTCAGGGAAAACAGCAACGACCCTGAAAGCCTGGTACAGATTAAGGTTGCAATGGCTACCTGTGGAATTGCATCGGGCGCCAAGCAAGTAATGGATTTCTTTGTCGAAGAAATGGACAAGAGAAACATCCAGGCAGTAATTACCCAAACCGGTTGCATGGGCTATTGCTTTGCCGAGCCCACCGTTGAGGTAACCATTCCCGGCAAAGAGCCTGTTGTTTTCGGCTATGTAGATGCTAAAAAAGCTGATGATATCATCGAGAAGTACATCAAAAATGGTGAACTGGTCGAAGGTATTATTCCAGTTAATTACGAAACCATTGAAAAGAAATAAGGAGGAGCGGTAATGTCAAAATTCAAAATGCATGTTTTGGTATGCGGCGGCACAGGATGCCATGCATCACAAAGTGAATTGCTGCTGGAAAACCTTAAAACCATTGTTGCCGACAAAGGGCTCGACAATGATGTTCAGGTTATTGCAACCGGATGCTTCGGTTTCTGCGAAAAAGGACCTATCGTAAAGATTATCCCCGATAATACTTTCTACACACAGGTTACCCCCGGCGATGCCCGCGAAATCATTGAAGAACACCTGATTAAAGGCCGTAAGGTACACCGCCTGCTGTATGTTGACCCCGAGAACAAAGAGCAGGTTGAAGACTCGAAGCACATGGGCTTTTACAAAAAACAGCTCAGGATTGCGCTGCGTAACTGCGGATTTATTGATCCGGAAAACATTGACGAATATATCTCACGCGACGGATATGAGGCACTGGTAAAATGTCTTACCGAAATGAAACCTCAGGAAGTTATTGATATACTCAAAAAGTCAGGTCTTCGCGGACGCGGAGGCGGAGGTTTTCCCACCGGAACAAAACTGGAAATCACCAGCAAATCGGTATCAGATATAAAATATGTAGTTTGTAATGCCGACGAAGGTGACCCGGGAGCATTTATGGATCGTTCAATCCTTGAGGGTGACCCCCATTCAGTGATTGAAGCAATGGCCATCAGCGGCTACTGCATCGGCTCAACCAAAGGGCTGGTCTATATCAGGGCAGAATATCCGCTTGCCATCAATCGCTTGAAAACAGCCATAAAACAGGCAAGGGAATACGGTCTGCTTGGCGAAAACATTTTTGGAACCGATTTCTCATTCGATATTGAACTGCGTTACGGCGCCGGAGCATTTGTCTGCGGTGAGGAAACGGCACTTATCCACTCAATGGAAGGAAACAGAGGTGAGCCTACATTCAAACCTCCTTTCCCCTCAGTAGAAGGATATCTTGGAAAGCCTACCAACGTTAACAACGTTGAAACATTAGCCAATATTCCGGTTATTATAAACCAGGGGCCCGAATGGTTTGCAAGCATTGGAACCGAAAAATCGAAAGGTACCAAGGTTTTTGCACTTGCTGGCAAGATTAATAATGTGGGACTGATTGAAGTTCCGATGGGAACCACCCTCCGCGAGGTTATTTACGAAATCGGCGGCGGTATCAAGGACGGCAAGAAATTCAAGGCTGTTCAGACCGGAGGCCCTTCGGGCGGATGCCTTACCGAGAAACACCTTGACACTCCGATTGACTACGACAACCTGCTTGCCAACGGCTCGATGATGGGCTCGGGCGGTATGATTGTTATGGATGAGGATGACTGTATGGTTTCGGTAGCGAAATTCTACCTCGACTTCACCGTTGAAGAATCATGCGGAAAATGTTCACCCTGCCGTATCGGAAACAAGAGATTGTATGAAATCCTGGATAAAATCACTCAGGGTAAAGGCACCCGTGAAGATATCGACAGGCTCAGAAATCTCAGCACTGTAATTAAAGACACTTCATTATGCGGACTGGGACAGACATCGCCCAACCCCGTACTTTCTACCATCGACAACTTCTGGGATGAGTACATTGAACATGTCACTGACAAGAAATGCCGTTCAGGTCAATGTAAGGCTCTGCTGCAGTATGTAATTGAACCGGAGAACTGCGTAGGTTGTACTGCCTGTGCACGCAATTGTCCCGTTAATGCAATTGCCGGTGAGCGCAAAGGCATCCATGTAATCGACCAGGAAGCTTGTATCAAATGCGGAGCTTGTCTTGAGAAGTGCAAATTTAATGCAGTGTTTATCAAATAATACCCGGAAAAGAAATGGAAACAATCAAAATAACCATCGACAATAAAGTGATTGAGGTTGCCAAGGGCACCACAATTCTGAAAGCGGCCAGGGAAGCCGAAATCCATATCCCTACCCTTTGCTATCTGCATCTTCACGATCTGAACATTGAGAACAAGCCGGGCGGATGCCGCGTTTGCGTTGTTGAAGTTCAGGGTCGCAGAAACCTGGCTCCCGCCTGTGTTACCGAGTGTACCGACGGAATGGTAATCAACACCCACAACATCAGGGTACTGAATGCAAGAAAAACCGTTCTGGAGCTGATTCTCTCCGACCACCCGACCGACTGTCTGATCTGCGCCAAGAACGGAAACTGCGAACTGCAGACCATGGCTCAGGAGTTTGGCATCAGGGAACTTCATTACGAAGGTGAGCAGTCAACCTACCGCGAAGACACCTCCCCCGCCATCATCCGCGATGTGGATAAATGTATCATGTGCCGCAGGTGCGAAATGATGTGTAACGATGTTCAGACAGTTGGAGCGCTTTCAGCTGTTAACCGCGGATTTATGTCGGTTGTAGCTCCTGCATTCGAGATGAACCTCGACCACAGTGTTTGTACCTACTGCGGACAGTGCGTTGCCGTATGTCCTACCGGTGCACTCACCGAAGTTGACCACACCAATGCCATCATCCGTGCACTGGCCGATCCCACCAAGACCGTTGTTGTTCAGACCGCTCCTGCAGTAAGGGCAGCCCTGGGCGAAGAGTTCGGCATGGAGCCCGGAACGCTGGTAACCGGAAAACTGGTTGCTGCTCTCAGAAGGCTCGGCTTCAACTATGTATTCGACACCGACTTTGCCGCTGACCTTACCATTATGGAGGAAGGCACCGAGTTGCTCGACAGGCTCACCCGCCACCTGAATGGCGAAAAAGATGTTCCCCTGCCGATCCTCACTTCATGCTGCCCGGGTTGGGTAAACTTCTTCGAGCACCAGTTCCCCGATATGATGGACATCCCCTCAACTGCACGCAGCCCGCAGCAGATGTTCGGAGCAATCGCCAAAACATATTTTGCCAACAAGATTGATGTTAAACGCGAAGACATGGTTGTTGTTTCAATCATGCCCTGTCTGGCAAAGAAATATGAATGTACCCGCGAAGAGTTCTCAACCGACGGAAACCCGGATGTTGACTTCTCAATCTCAACCCGCGAGCTTGCCCACCTGATCAAACAGGCGAACATCAACTTTAACGCTCTGCCGGATGAAGAATTTGACAATCCGCTGGGTGAATCAACCGGAGCTGCCGTTATTTTCGGGACTACCGGTGGGGTAATCGAAGCTGCAGTTCGTACTGCTTATGAATTACATACAGGCAAAAAACTCGAAAGAGTTGATTTTACTGAATTGCGTGGCATGGAATTCATCAGAAGCGCAACCATCGATTTCAATGGCCTGCCCATCAACATCGGCATTGCACACGGATTAGGAAATGCCCGTAAGCTCCTGCAGGACATTAAAGACGGCAAATCAGAATTCCACGCGATTGAAATCATGGCCTGTCCGGGCGGATGTATCGGTGGTGGCGGCCAGCCGCTGCACCATGGCGATTCATCAATTCTGAAAGCACGCCAGAAGGCTATCTATCAGGAGGATGCCGGCAAGACCATCAGAAAATCGCACGAGAACCCATATATCGTTCAGCTGTACGAAGAATTCCTTGGTAAACCGCTGAGTGAAAAATCACATCACCTGCTTCACACTCATTATTTCGACAAAAGCAAGGAGATAAAAGTTGTAGAATAAGGCGATACCTGCAGGCCGGGTATTCCCGGCCTGCTGATCATTCATCACAAACAAAAGAATTCAGATCATGGCAAAAATAAAATTATCCGCAGAAAGACTCGACGAGTTGAAAGCTGTCTGCAAATCGTTTAACAACGAAAAAGGAGAACTCATCAATGTGCTGCACCAGGCACAGGGAATTTTTGGCTATCTTCCTGCTGAAGTGCAGGAGGTAATTGCCAGGGAGCTGCATATCTCGGTAGCTCATGTTTACGGTGTAGTTTCATTCTACTCATTCTTCTCAATGCTGCCAAAGGGCGAGCATCCCGTATCCATCTGCCTTGGAACCGCTTGCTATGTGCGCGGCGCTGAGAAAGTGATTGATGAATTCAAAAAACACCTTAAAATCAATGTTGGCGAAACTACCCCCGATGGCAAATTTTCACTGGCATGCCTCCGCTGCGTTGGCGCTTGCGGACTTGCTCCGGTAGTGCTTGTAGGCGAAAAGGTTTACGGCCGTGTTTCACCCGATGGCGTGAAAGACATCATTGAGGAATATACCCGATAATGTATATAATTAGTGTTTGGTTAAACGGCCGGATTTACTCCGGCCGTTTTTTATTTTCCGGATCAGATGATGCAATCTGCCTGCAATAAGGGCAAAAAAAAGAGCTACCATACCGGCAGCTCCTTTTATCACACTCACAAAACAATTAGTTAACAGTCTCGAGGGCTTTGGTTACCAATTCGGCAGCTTCCTGTAACAGGACGGCAGAAAAAACCTTCAGCCCCGACTCTTCGATAAGAACTTTCGCCTCTTCGGCATTGGTGCCCTGCAACCTTACGATAATGGGAATATTAATATTTCCAATGTTGCGGTATGCATCCACAATACCCTGGGCTACCCGGTCGCAACGGACAATTCCACCGAAAATATTCACCAGAATAACCTTAACATTGGGATCTTTCATAATAATTCTGAATGCCTGCTCCACCCGCTCGGCGTTTGCGGTACCGCCCACATCGAGGAAGTTGGCGGGATCGCCGCCCGAAAGCTTAATAATATCCATGGTGGCCATTGCAAGCCCGGCTCCATTGACCATGCAGCCAACATTGCCGCTTAACTTCACATAATTCAGATGGTGCTCGCCGGCTTCAACTTCAGCGGGGTCTTCTTCGGTAAGATCGCGCATGGCAAGCAGATCGGGGTGGCGGAATAGCGCATTCTGATCAAGGCGCATTTTACAGTCAGCTGCCATTACCAGATTGTCTGATGTTTTGAAAACAGGATTGATTTCAAGCAGCGCGGCATCACTACCCATGTAAGCATTGTAAACTCCCTTCACAAACTTCTGCATGTTTTTATGTGCAGTTCCGTCGAGTTTGAAGTTGTATGCAATCTTCCGGCACTGAAAATCCTGCAGCCCCACTTTGGGATCAACCTCTTCGGTAAAGATGAGATGAGGTGTCTTTTCCGCAACTTCTTCAATATCCATTCCACCCTCGGTTGAATACATGATCATAACCCGTCCGGTGGCACGGTTCAGCAGCATACTCAGATAGAACTCCTGAGGCTGGCTTTCGCCGGGATAGAAAATATTCTGCTCTACCAGAACTTTTCCCACCAGTTTGCCTTCGGGCCCGGTTTGAGGAGTTACCAGCGTCATGCCAATAATCTGAGATGCTTTCTCCCAAACTTCATGAAGTGAGCCGGCAATTTTAACTCCACCACCTTTGCCCCGGCCTCCTGCATGAATCTGAGCTTTAACAGCCCAGCGATCGGAGTTAATGGTTTGTTGGATCTCTTCTGCAGCTTTAACTGCCTGTTCCGGCGTTTCGACAACAATACCGAAAGGCACGGGAACACCGTAAGATTTTAAAATCTGTTTTGCCTGAAATTCGTGAAGGTTCATGAGTCTTTAGTTATTCAGAATAATATTTGTATTTAATTGATCACTTCAGCGTTTAAACAGCACTTTTATCCGCTATATTTGTCAGGAATCATCCGCTTAAACAAAAATATCGGTTATCAGTTCAAACAAAAATAAAAAGATTTTGAATTTATTCAACTTTTAAAAGGCATGATAACCGAAAAATCTAAAAATAATTTAATTTTGGATCGATATAGAGTTTAAACCACATCATCTGCTTATGAGAAATTATACATTATTATTAGTCATATTTTTATTGTTGACAGGAAACCTGAAAGCACAAGATGACCTGACTCCATCAGCCAGAATTAACCGAACATATGTAATCCCTCACATCGACGGTGAAATATCGCCGGACGAATGGAAGGATGCCACAGTATTAACCGGCTTCAGGCAATACGAGCCGGTTTCCAATGCCAATCCCTCGTTCGAAACCAAAGTCCTGGTTATGTATAACGATGAAGCGGTTTATATCGCCGGGATTATGTACGACCCCTCGCCCGACAGCATTGCCAGGCAGCTTGGCGAAAGAAATAATGATAACCTGAATGCCGATTATTTCGGATTCGGATTCGATACCTACAACAACCAGCAGGATGCTTATTACTTCTTCCTTTCAGCCTCCGGCGTTCAGGTGGATGGCCGGATGGTTGACCCTACCTATGAAGCCGTCTGGTACAGCGCCGTTAGTGTTACCGATTCAGGATGGGTGGCCGAGTGTCGCATTCCCTATTCAGCCATCCGGTTTCCGGCTTCGCCCGTTCAGGACTGGGGTTTTCAGGCTTTCAGAAAAATCAGGCGCTACCGCGAACAGGATCAATGGGCACTCGAAGAGAAGGGAGCGGGAAACATCCTTGTTTACTGGGGAAAACTTACCGGTTTCGAAGATATCAAGCCGCCCTTAAGGCTCTTCCTTACTCCTTACCTCTCGGGAAATATGCAACACAACAACGATTCCGAATTCAGCGACGATCCCTGGAGCTACTCATTCAACGGTGGCATGGACCTGAAATACGGAATCAACGAAAGTTTTACCCTCGATATGATTTTGCTTCCGGACTTCAGTCAGGTGCAATCGGATAAAATCCAGAAAAACCTGACCGCCCACGAACTGATTTATGATGAAAAGCGAACCTTTTTCAACGAAGGGATCGATCTGTTCAACAAGGGCAATCTGTTCTACTCGCGCCGTATCGGCCGGATGCCGTTAAGATATTATTATGCATACGGACAGCTTGAAGAGAATGAAATCGTATCGAAAAACCCCGTTAACGCCCGCTTGCTGAACAGCATCAAATTCAGCGGAAGAACCAACGGAGGCCTCGGTATCGGAGTTTTCAACGCGGTAACAGGAAACACCTGGGCTACCATCAGGGATACCGCCAGCGGAAACGAACGGAAATACCTTACCGACCCGGTTACCAACTACAACATTATGGTTCTGGACCAGGCGCTGCCCAACAACTCATCGGTATATCTGATCAATACCAATGTGGCACGCCCGGGCGGGTGGGACGACTCAAATGTTACCGGCGGAGGCGCAACCATCGGAAATAAAACCAAAACCTATTTTCTGGGGATGAACCTTGCCGTTTCCAAATGGAACAGAAAAAAAGAAAATCCCGAGTTTTCGTGGGGCGAAGACAAAACCGGATACAACTACGGCCTTTTCTTTATGAAGAGCAGGGGCAAGTTTCAGTTCAGCGTTTATTACAGCGCCCTCGACAGCAGTTTCAACATCAACGACATCGGCATAAGCCGTTACAGAAATCAGGAAAACGGAGGTGTCTATCTGAGTTACAGAATCTATGAACCCTCCGGAATTTACATCAATTTCTCCCACAGCATAGGCCTCGAACAAACCAGAGCACTGAACAACAAGAACAACATCAACACATTGTTGAATTACCAGGGAAGCATACTGTTGAAGAATTACCTCACCCTGTGGTGGGGCCTTTCAGCTTCTCCATTTGACAGATACGATTATTACGAACCGAGGGTGCCGGGCAGGTACTATATCAGGCCGGGATACACCATGGGGAATCTGGGGTTCTCAACCGACTACAGAAGGAGAATTGCCATTGACGGCTCTTGGAATTATACCAGAGAATACGACAAAAAGCAATTTTCATGGTTCGAAATCGGACCGATCTTAAGACTAAGCGACAGAGTATCTGTCGTTTACAATACCGGATTCGGCAATTACCCCAACGATCTAGGTTTTGTAGGCACCGATGGACATACCATCTGGTTTGGAAAGCGTGACATTAAAACCAGGGAAAACTCGCTATCGGGCACCTATATGATCAGCCGCCTCCTTTCCACCTCGCTGTGGCTGCGGCATTTCTGGCAAACCGGCGATTATTCTGACTATTTCCTGCTCGGTGAAAACGGTAAACTGGTTGCCGAACCTGATTTCCCCTACGACCTGAGCTATAACTACAACTACTTCAGCATCGATCTTGCCGTAGGATGGGAGTTTGCACCCGGAAGTATGCTGAGCCTGGTATGGAAAAACAACATCCTACGCGAAGATGCCAGATATGACATCCGATACTTCAGCAATCTGGAGCAGATGTTCAACTCTCCGCAACTCAACATGTTTAGTATCAAAGCAATATATCATCTGGATTATCTCATGTTCAAGAAAAGGAAGAAGTATTAACAAACCGGATAATATCTGAAAGCTCATCTTTATTCACCCGTTTTATGCGGGCAAACCAAACCTGAACACATTCTGATAAAGTGATTTTATCAAGTTTCGTTCTATTTAACAAATTATTGTCGTAAAATTCAGATTATCAAGTTACTTTTTGCCTGATTTTTGATAAACAGATATAATACCCGGCAGGATTCAAATGATGATTTCCTGTAATAATTTAACCATATAAAACACAATAGTCTGTCTCTTATACACATCTG
>LUZO01000166.1 GCA_001603685.1 Bacteroidales bacterium Bact_23 | reverse complement strand
ATCACCATTTACAATTAATAACAACAATTTATATAATACCAATATTACAATACCTGTCGATGCGAGATATATTCGTTTTACAAGAACTAACAATAATTACGCATATATTGATGCAGTATCCTTCAACACCCCCTGCGGGCCTCCCTGTAACCAATCAACTCCTCCAACCAGTATAAATGCCAGCGCCACACAGGTTTGTTCAGGTACAAATGTTACCTTAACTACAGTTGGCGGCAGCCTCGGCGAAGATGCCGAAGATGTATGGTATGAGGATGGTTGTGCAGTGGAAGGTTTTACTCAGGAATGGGAATCCATGCCATATACTGTTAATACTACCACAGTTAACAGCAATACGAGTGGGATTATGAGTGTAACCTCTACCGGAATTGATCCCCAGATCAACATGACGAACATAGGAAATTTCAACACGGCAACATACGGATATATTCAAATACGGTACCGGGTTGTTACCGGAACTGCAGGACAGGTTGAAATCTACTATTCAAAAACCGGAGGAAGTGACTTATCGGAAGCCCAGGTAGTAAGAGCAGCATTGAACAGTGACCATAATTGGCACATTGTAAATCTTGATATATCAACCAGTCCCAACTGGACAGGAAATATCACCGGCTGGCGGTACGACTGGTGCACCAATGACGGTGTTACCATGGAGCTGGATTACATTACGCTGGCAGACAGGCCCATTATTGGAGAAGGAAGCAGCATAAGTGTTAATCCAACCGTTACTACAACCTATTTTACCAGAAAGAAAGGACTTTGTAACAGCACAAGCTGTGCAAGCAGAACAATTACCGTTATTACCCCGACAGCTACCATTTCGGGTAACGCATCGGTTTGTTTTAATAGTACACCATTACCTCAAATTACCTTTACTGGTTCGGGTGGCGACACGCCCTATACCTTTACATACACAATAAATAGCGGTGCTAATCAAACCGTTTCCACTACCGGTGCTTCCTCTTCCGTATCAATCACGGCACCTACTGATGCCACAGGTACATTCATTTACGAACTGGTAGATGTTACCGATGGCAGTGGTTGTACACAATCGGCTTCTGGAAATGCTACAATCACTGTTTGGCCACTTCCCACCGCGACCATCAGCGTAAACACAACCTCCGTTTGCCAGGGAGGAACTTCACCTGTTATAACCTTTACCGGAGCCAACGGAACCAGGCCATATACCTTTAGCTACAACATCAACGGCGGAGCAACCAATACCATTGCCACCACAGGAGGAGGCAATACGGCAACCCTGAATGTACCAACCGGCACCCCGGGAAATTTTACCTATAATCTTTTAAGTGTTTCTGATGACAACGGATGTTCGCAAAATCAAACAGGGTCGGTAACTGTAACAGTCAGAGACTTACCGGTAGCTACCATCAGCGGCCCTTCTACAGCCTGTCAGGGCGATGCAGGGCTAACCTATACCACTGAATCCGGTATGACCTATTACCACTGGGACATAACCGACGGAAACTTCACAAATGGAAGTGGAACTGCATCAGTAACCGTAACCTGGACAACTCCGGGAAACCAAACCATCAGCGTATATTATACCGACAGCCATGGCTGCACCGGAAATGCCGTATCTTTTTCTGTTACTGTTCATCCAACTCCTACCGTTACCTCACCGGGGAATCTTCAGTTTTGCAATGGAATAACAACTTCATCCATAGCCCTCTCCGGCACACCTTCAGGAGTGGTATTTGATATAACGGGTGGTGCGGCAGTAGGCCTGCCCAATCAAACGGGAGTAACTGAAATTCCATCATTTACTCCACAGACAGGAACGGCAACCATTACCATTACTCCAAGGGCCAACGGTTGTAGCGGAAGTGCAATTACCGTTACCATCACTGTTTACGATTTACCAACGGCTGTTGCACCTTCAGATCAAACCTACTGTAATGGTGAAACAACTGCCCCCATCCCGCTGACCGGAACTCCTTCAGGAGTAATATTTAACATTACGGGGGGTGCGGCAGTAGGTCTTGCCGACCAGACCGGCGTTACGCAAATACCTTCATTTACTGCTCAGGGAGGAAGTGCTACGGTCGTGATCACCCCTGTAGCCAACGGATGTACCGGCTCTTCGGTTTCATTCAACATACTGGTTTACCCCACTCCTACGGTTATTATTCCTGCAAATCAGGTTTATTGCCATAATACCACCACCTCGCCAATCAACCTGACAGGTACACCTTCGGGCGTTGTCTTCGACATTACCGGTGGCAGTGCAATTGGTTTGCCTGATCAGACAGGAGTTACTGCCATACCCTCGTTTACTACCATTGCCGGTACTGCAACCATTACCATTACACCCAGAGCCAACGGATGTACCGGTACGCCGGGTACATTTACCATTACCGTTCAATCCGTTCCCACCGCCGGAAAGATAGGTTACGACCAGTATGTATGCTTCGGAGGTTCCACTGCTCCGCTGGTCAGCCTTGACGACGGAACCGGCGACGGCTCCATTACCTACCGCTGGGAGCGTTCCGTAGCGCCCTTTGTTGTATGGACCACCATTTCCGGTGCTACCGGAGCGGGATACAACCCGGGGCCACTGGCATTTACCACCCGGTTCAGGCGCATTACCGTTTCAACGCTGAACGGTGTTTCCTGTGAATCCGTGCCGACCGATTTTGTTACCATTACCATTCAGGATGTGGCTGTATCGGCCGGTAGCATTGGCCATGACCAGACCATCTGTTACGGCGAAACTCCCGATGACCTGGTTTCGGTGGTTGACGGAACAGCTTCGGCAGGTGCCGCGGTAACCTACGAATGGCAGATGAATAACACCGGAATCTGGGTAAATATGCCCGGCCAAAACGCGGCGGGGCTGAATATCTCAACACCGCACACCCAAACCACCTCATACCGCCGCAGAACGGTAGCTACGCTGGCGGGCAACTCATGCTACTCCGACTGGACGCTGCAGGTTACCATTACGGTAATCCGACCGGTTACTGCCGGAAGCATTGCCGCCAGCCAGACCATCTGCAACGGAGCAACTCCCGCTCCGCTAACATCGACTTCAAACGGCACCTCACCCGGTGCAACCATTACCTACCGCTGGGAGCAGAGCACCGACGGCGGAGCTACCTGGAATGAAATTACAGGGGCCACTGCAGCAACCTATGCACCGGGCGCTCTTACCCAGACCACCTGGTACAGGCGAATAACCGTTGCCACCCAGAATGGACACCATTGTTATTCGGATCCTACCAATGTGGTGGTTATAACGGTACACGATGTTGTAAATCCGGGAAGCATTGCCGCCAGTCAAACCATCTGCCATGGCGCTACGCCGGATCCGCTCACTTCGGTTACTCCGGGAAGCGGCTCATCCGCACCGGCCTACACCTGGGAGTACAGCATCAACGGAGGTACCACCTGGCTGCCCATTACCGGCGCAACCGGAGCCGGATATGCCCCGGGTCCTCTGACCCAGACCACCTGGTTCAGAAGAATAACCACCTGTACCGTAAACGGAGTCAGTTGCTCGGCCATATCAAACCATGTGGTAATTACGGTTCAGGGTCAGGTAATTCCTCCGGTTGTAACAGCCAGTCAGACTATCTGCTACAATACTACACCGGCACTTCTGAACCGAAACAACGCTACCGGAGGATCGGGCAACTTTACCTATCAGTGGCAAAGCAGTACGGATAATGTCACTTTTACCAATGTGGGCGCTTCAGGCATGACCTACCAACCGCCGGCACTGACCGTAACCACCTATTACCGGGTTGCTGTTACGGACGCCGAATGCGGTGGGCCGTTCTACAGCAATGTGATAACAATAACGGTTTGGCCAGAGTTGGAGGCACCGACAATCTGCTGCGATCAAATTCTTTGTACAGGTTATTCAGCTGACCCTATCTCCATTACTGAAGGCCCAACCGGAGGTTCAGGAAATTTCAGTTATCAATGGCAGATAAGTACAGATGAAATAACATGGACTATTATAGCGGGAGCAATTTTTCCAACTTATAATCCTTCAGCACAAAATAGATATTATAGGATAAGAGTAACTGATAATGTGTGCGGAACAGTAGTATATTCTAATCCAATTCATATTTATACAACCCTTGCTTTAGCACTAAATATAGATGTTACTGTTAATCCTTCAGGCAGCCTGTGCACAGGAACTCCTTTCAAAGTGCATGTTTCATCTGGGGAGATTACTGTTACCGGCAAATATATCAGATATAGCTGGACAGCAGATCCGAATTATATTTCTCCTTCATCAGGCGGACCGACAGGTACGACCAATTGTTGGTGGCTTTTTGTTTGGTTGTGTTTGCACCAAGCTGATTTTAATTTAACTGCATACAACAACACAAACACAACAGTAACCACAAATTTAAATGTGGTAGCTTCTGTCTATAATTCTGATGGCACATTGCAATGTAACTTACCTGCTGAAGTTATCCCAATAACCATCAGGCCCTTTATGCTTGTCTGCCCGGGCAATATTGAAACCCATACCGCCCCCGGCAGTTGCTCCGCATTGGTTCCCATTCCCACTGTGCAGTGGGTTCCCAACTCCTGTACTTCCACGGTAAACTGGACAATGACCGGAGCCACAACCGGAAGCGGAACCGGAAATATTGGCAGCAGAACCTTTAACCGGGGGGAAACTACGGTTACTTATATCTCAACCCTTAACGGGCAAACCACTACCTGTTCATTTACGGTAACCGTTGTTGATGATGAACCACCTGCCATAACCTGTCCGGCCAATATTACCAGAAATACCGACCCGAACCTGTGTACCGCTACCATAAATACCCCACAGCCGACATTCAGCGACAATTGCGGAGGCGCAGGCGGTGTAACCACCCTGTTGTGGGAGATGACCGGAGCTACCACAGCCAATTCACCTGCAACGGGAATCAACTATGTGGGCAACTATACCTTTAACGCCGGAACAACCACCATTACCTATACTGCCGCTGATGCATACGGGAACAAGAGCACCTGTTCATATACCGTAACGGTAACCGATACCCAGGCACCGGTATTTACCACCTGTCCTTCGAACTACAACCACTCTACCGATCCCGGTGAGTGTACGGCCACCTTTACTCCTGCCAATCCGGTAGTGATTGACAACTGTTACGATCTGCTGGCCTTAACCTGGGTAATGACCGGAGCCACCACGGGCAATTCACCGGCAACCGGAATCAACTTTGTGGGCAATACCACCTTTAACCCGGGCACAACCACCATAACCTATACGGCAAGGGATCCGGGAGGAAATGTGGCTGTATGTACATTTACCGTTACGGTTACCGACAACGAACCGCCCATGTTTACCTACTGCCCTCCCGGATACTCTGTAAATGCCGCACCCGGCCGGTGCGATGCCACCGTAGCTACCCGGAATCCGGAATATTTTGACAATTGCGGCATTTCATCCCTCACATGGACCATTACCGGAGCTACCATTGCCAGTTCACCTGCAACGGGAATCAACTATGTGGGCACCCATACCTTCAATGTGGGAACCAGTGTGGTGGTTTATACCATTTCCGATAACAGTACTCCGCCGGTTACCGCCACCTGTACCTTCGAGGTAAGGGTAATTGACAACCAGCCGCCTACCATCGCCTGCCCCGGCAACCAAATCCGGAACACCGGGCCCGGCACATGCAGCTACACCGCCATTGGCACCGAATTCGACCCAACCGTTAACGAAAACTGCTCCTATACCCTCAGCAACAACTACACCGGAGGCGCCACCCTGGCAGGGGCCAGCTTCCCGAGAGGCACCACCACGGTTCGCTGGGTGGTAATCGATGCCGGAGGAAACTCAGCATTCTGTGAATTTGAAATCACTGTTACCGATAATGAGGATCCGGTAATTACCGAGTGTGCTCCTCCCCAGTCTGCTTCAGCCGATGAAAACTGCGAAGCAGCAGTACCCGATGTTACCGGTATGATTACGGTAACCGATAACTGTACTTCCTCCGCTTCGCTTATTATTACCCAGAATCCGGCGGCTGGCACCTATGTCGGCACCGGAACCACTACCATTGTCATTACCGTAAGGGATGAGCAGGGCAACTCCGTAACCTGCCAGACTACCTTTACCGTTACCGATAATACCCCGCCGGCATTTGTTGATTGTCCTACAGCTCCCATCAATCTGGGCTGTAATCCTGCTCAGCTTCCGGATGCCGCTATGGCCATACATTACGCCGGACAGGTAAAAGACAACTGTAACCCCAATCCAACAATTACCGCAACCGGCGGAAGCATCACCACCAACGGTTGCAGCAACTCACAAACCTGGACGGTAATTGCTTCCGACGGGGCAAATACCGCCGAATGCAGGGTAGAGTTCGAGTGGATAATCAGCTCCGAAATGACCATTAATTGCCCTGCTCCGGTAAATATTGCAGCATGTACCCCAATAGGCGATATCCAGACCGCCTACAACAACTGGGTAAGTGGTTTCAGCTATACCGGCGGCTGCGGAGTAACCACCAATATCGGCTCAATTCCGCCATTACCCAATAACGCCGGCTGCAATGGTGCGAATTTATCATTTACCTATACCATTACGGATGCATGTAATATTACGAGGGAGTGCACCTCAACATTCACAATTGCAGCTGCACCGCCATTGACAATTACCTGCGCTACCAACCAAACAGAACCTGCTTGCCAGACTCAGGCGCAGATTGATGCGGCATTTGCAGCATGGCTGGCTTCAACCACAGTCTCAGGCGGATGCAACCCAACCATTACCAATAACAATACCGGAGCACCCAGTGCATGCGGAGGTACAACAACAGTTACATGGACGGCTACTGATGCATGCGGTCAATCCGTTAATTGCCAGGCTACCTTTACCGTAACCCCTGCTCCAACTCTGGCAATTTCCTGCGCCGGTAATCAAACAGAACTACCATGCCAGACTCAGGCGCAGATTGATGCGGCATTTGCAGCATGGCTGGCTTCAACCACAGCCTCAGGCGGATGCAATGCTGCAATGACAATGAACCCGGCAAATCCGGTGGCTCCTAGCGCTTGCGGCGGATCAACTTCAGTTACATGGACAGCAACTGATGTATGCGGTCAATCCGTTAATTGCTCGGCTACCTTTACAGTTGAACAAGACACTCCGGTAACCCTCACCTGCCCCACCAATCCACCGCCGGCGCCTGATCCCAACACTTTCACCGTCGTCGTAAACTCAGGCAATGTCTATATCCACTCCGGAACAGGCTGGGATGCTACTGCTACCGATAACTGTCCGGGTACGGTTACTTTAACGGCTATGCTGAGTGGTGCAACTAATTCGGGGCCGTATTCAACATTGGATGGGGTAACCTTCAACCAGGGGCTGACCACTGTTACCTGGACGGCCACCGATGCCTGCGGAAATACTGCAACCTGCAGCTTCAATGTTCAGGTGGATGGAACTGCGGATATTGAGGTAATAAAGACCGGCCCGGCTACCATTGTTGCAGGGCAGCAGATTACATGGGAGATTACCGTAACCAACCTTGGACCGGCGGTAGCGCCGGAGGTAACCCTTACCGATAATATTCCCGCAGGAGTAACCAATCCTCAGATTTCAACTGATGGTGGAACCACCTGGATTGGCTGGACAGGAACCATGATCTTTACCGATCTGGCGGTTAACGACCCGCAGGAGCTGTTACTCAGGGGAGATGTTGGTTGTGCGGCAGATGACTTTACCAATACGGCAGAAGTTGAAGTATCCCTGCCATTTACCGATCCCGACCTGACCAACAACGAATCAGAGGTAACAACTGAAGTTATAAACCATCTTGCTGTTACCGGCAATGCAACCAACTCAGAATGCCCGGGTGAAGGCGAAATTGATATCACCGTTACCGGCGGCACACCGGATTACTCCTATGCATGGACAGGCCCCAACGGCTTTACCAGCACTGACGAAGATCTTACCGGACTGGCTTCCGGCACTTATACCGTTGTGGTTACCGACGCCAATGGCTGTGAAGTTACCGGAAGCTGGACCATAACCGCCGAAGATACCGAACCGCCCACATTTACCGCGCCCGGCCCGTTTGATTTCTGCGTGCAAAATATTATCTCAGCGCAGTATGACGGCCAGCCGGAACCGGATGCGGACATTATTCCGATCGATCCCAGCCACGGCAATCCCCGCCGCCCCGACTGGTACCTGGTAGATGAAGACAGCACCGAACTGGATCTGACCAATCTTTCAGACAACTGCTGCGACGAGGATGATATTACCATTCAGTGGACAATCACCTTTGATGCGCATATTGGCGGTACACTAAGCGGTACCGGCCAGCCCTCACTTAGTACGCCCATTTATTTGTGGGGTACTGCCGACAACATTGAACTAACCCATACCATAACCTATACCGTTACCGACTGCAACGGCAATGCTGCTGATCCTGTAAGCAGAACCATACTGATCAGGCCCAGGCCGGAGGTAATTAAAAACTATTAAAACGAGAGAAATGAGACTGAACCAATATATAACGCAAAACCTAACAGACAGAGGCAGTATTGCTGCCTGTAAAGCCATAATTCCGGCCCGGCCCTCCCAACCGCTCTCCCGGCCTTTAACGGGCCGGCCGGAACTTTTGCCATTCCGAAAACAAAGTCAAACCAAAAACAACCGCCTATGAAAAAAGAAAGGAGATAAAACATCGCCGGAATTTCCGGCCTGAAAAACAAAAGTTTAACCAACAAAAACATCGTCCCTTATGGACAAAACAGAAAAAACAAACAAACTGAATTTTTCAAATCAACTGATTACAAAC
>LUZO01000165.1 GCA_001603685.1 Bacteroidales bacterium Bact_23 | reverse complement strand
ATGCAGATTATCAGGTTTGCAGCAATGATTTCAGCGCAGAATAATTGTAATTTAAGAAGATATGGGTTTATCTGAAGGAATTGTTGTCCGTTCAACGGGAAGCTGGTGTACCGTAATGAAAACAGACGGCACCTATGTTGAATGTAAGTTGAAGGGAAATTTCAGAATAAAGGGAATTCGTTCCACCAATCCGCTGGCTGTTGGCGACAAGGTCAGTTTTTCAATGCTGCCCGATCAGGCGGTGGGGCTGATACACAGCATTGCCGACCGGCACAATTTCATCATCCGCAAGGCAACAAAGCTCTCGAAGCAATCGCACATCATCGCCGCAAACATCGATCTGGCCGTTGTGATGGTTACCTTGGCAAAACCGAGGACTTCCACCGGTTTTACCGACCGTTTTCTGGTTACTGCCGAGGCTTATCATATACCGGCAGCCGTAATCTTTAATAAATGTGATATTTACGATGATGAGGAACTTGCCGGTATGGAGATGCTGTTTGCGCTTTATTCATCGCTGGGCTATAAATGTATCCGTACTTCGGCGGTTACAGGTCTGGGGAAAGAGGAGGTGAAAAATCTGCTGAAGGATAAGACCAGTCTGCTCAGCGGACATTCCGGCGTTGGGAAAACCGCGTTAATAAACTCGGTTGAACCGGGGCTTATGCGCAAGGTGGGCGAAATATCCGACTATCATAACAAAGGGAAGCATACCACCACTTTTGCCGAGATGCTGCCGCTTAGTTTCGGCGGATTTGTGATTGATACACCGGGAATCAAGGAGTTCGGGTTGGTTCACTTCGAGAAGCAGGAGGTGTCGGAGCGCTTCCCTGAGATGCGTAACCTGATGCACGATTGCCAGTTCAATAACTGCACCCATGTACACGAACCGGGGTGCGCCGTTAAAAAGGCGCTGGCCGAAGGGAAAATCAATCAGGACCGGTACCACAACTATATCAGCATCATCAACGATGAGTATTTCGAGGAAACTGAATGGGATTAATGCGTTAATTTTATGGCGAATACTTCAATTTACTGAAATATGCGGGTAGTTATTCAAAGGGTTAGCAGGGCAAAGGTAAGCAGCACTCCTCACGGCGAAAACTGCATCGGTGCGGGATTGCTGATACTGCTTGGCGTAGAGGAGGCCGATAATGCTGATGACATTGACTGGCTTGTGGGAAAGATATCGCGCCTCAGAATTTTCCCCGATGCGGATGGGGTGATGAATCTTTCGGTAATGGAATCAGCCGGAGAAATTATGGTAATCAGCCAGTTTACCCTGCATGCCAGCACAAAAAAAGGGAATCGCCCCTCATATATCCGCGCTGCCCGCCCTGAAACAGCCATCCCGTTGTATGAGCTGTTTATCGAAAAGGTAAAACAGGAAACCGGACTGAAGGTCGAGTCGGGCTGGTTTGGCGCAATGATGCAGATTGAACTGGTCAACGACGGGCCGGTTACCATCGTCATCGACTCGAAAGCCAGAGAATAGCCGTACGGCTTATCAGAAATTCATGGTCAGGCCAAAACTGGGCATGATGGGCAGTTGATACACCTTTTCGCCGGTAACGCGGTTTACATAGAAGATGTTATCGCGGTTGTAGATGTTGGTAACACTCAGGTTGAGCTCCAGCATTCCCTTTTCCCCGATTTTGAAACGGCGCATCAGGCTGAGGTCGAGCCTGTGGTAATAAGGCAGCCGGGCTTTGTTGTATTCGGCGTAAATGATTCCAAGCTGGCCGTTTGATGTCAGGTAGTCCGATCCGGCGCCCTGCTGGAATGGCAGTTGCTCATAAAATCCCTGAGTTTGTGTAAACGGGAAGCCGGATCCAAGGTTCCAGCGTGCATTGAATTCCCAGCCAAGCTCATCGCCAAACCGGTACGAACTGACAAGATTCACATTGTGTCTTCTGTCGTAGTGGGGGACATAGTGCATCAGCCCGTCGTAGCGGTTTACATAAGCCAGCGAATAAACCGCCCAGAAATAAACCTTACGCGAATCGTACTTCAGCGAAACATCAAATCCGTTGGCATCGCCGTTCTCAATGATGAAATCTTTGCGCAGGTGATCGGGTTTGTAGTTCGGACTGGTGGGGTTGTTGTAGTCGCCGTTATCGTCAAATACCTTATTCCGGTTGATATTGGTGAGTTGCGAAAAGTTTTTGTAATAGACTTCCACATTCACACTTATTTTGGGAAGCGGATCAATTTCAGCGCCCAGAATAATATGTTCTGCCTTCTGAAGCTTATGATTTACCTTTTTTCCGTCGAATTCCCTTTGCAGGTTGTCAGGCCCCGACAGGAATCCATAGAAAAGGTTAACAACATCACGGTCGGAATTGGCGCTGATCAGGTTCTGCGAATAGATACCGGCAGCCATCTTCATCCTGAAATTGTCGGTGAAATTGTATTTCATGGCCAGTCGCGGCTCAGGCGAGAAGTTGCCCAGCGAAGCATAATACTGAACCCTGAAACCCGGCTCGAAAAGCATTTTGCCGCGAATCATTTTGTATTTTACGAAACCAACGACTTCAGTGGTGTTTTCTGTCTGCGAAATTTGTCTGCCAACGGAATTTGCGAAATCGAATACGGTTTTGAAGCCGAGCATCTCAATGCCGTATTTAATCTCGTCTTTGCCAAGAAAATAGGTAAATCCCAATCCCATGTTAAACCCGTTGATTTCGCTCGAACGGGCCGGAAGCGATCCCTCTTCCATGGTGATAAAATAGGAGGAGTACGCAAAATTACCTTCCATCAGTACCGGATTGTTGCCGGGAATTACCACCCAGTTGCTGCCCACACCGGTTGCATTCCACTGATAGGTGGCGAGATTGGTGTAGTCAACCCTGTCGTTGAAGTTGAAACCGTAAAAATTGATTTTCGAACCGTTTGCAGCGTTGAACGATACTTTTCCGTAAACATCGGTATAATTGAAGGGCAGTCCGGTGCTGTCAATATAATTATAGAACAGGTCAGAGGTCTGTTTCAGGTATGAGTTTTTACCCGACAACAGGAATGAGATGCTGCTGGGGCTTTCGTTTGTCTGCTTCTTCAGCGGCCCTTCCAGCATCAGTTTGGCGCCGAAAGTGCTTGCACCGGCCTTTCCGGCAAGGTGCTTTTTGTTTCCGTCGCGGGTGGTCAGATCCATTACGGAAGAGATGCGCCCTCCGTGCTGCGAGTTGAATCCGCCTGTATAGATGTCGGCATTTCTAAGGATATCCGTATCGAAAACCGAGAACAAACCGATGGAATGGAAGGGGTTATAGATAATCATACCATCCAGCAGTACCTTGTTCTGAATTGGTGAGCCTCCGCGGATATAGAGCTGTCCGCCCTGGTCGCCGGTAAATATCACACCGGGCAGCACCTGCAGATACTGGGCAAGGTCGGGCTGCCCGCCGATGGTTGGGATGCGGCTGATCTGCTTGGGGGTGATTTTTACAACCGATGTGCGGGTGTCACTTCTGGCTTCCTCTTTCTCGGCAGTAATCTGAATGGCATCCAGATTAAAGGCGGCCTGGGTGAGGTATAGTTTCTTGGTAAGAACGGTGTTTCCCTTGATGGTAACCTGCTCGCGGAGTGTATCGTAGCCCAGGTAGGTAACCATCAGGGTGTACTCTCCGTCAGGAATTCTGGAAATGGTGAAATATCCGTTTACATCGGTTGATGCGCCGTGGGTGGTTCTGTAAAGGTAAACATTGGTGAAAATTACCGGTTCACCGGTCGCCTGCTCATAAACAAATCCCCTGATGGTTCCGTTTTGGGCAGATGTACTGAAAATACTGATAAAAAAGAGTGCGAATAACAGTAAGGCTAGTTTTGAGGCTTTTTGCATAATAAAAACAGTAACCGGTATTTGAAAGGGTTGAATTAATTCCCGGGTCAGGCTGAAAATCAGTGAAAATCCCCGCCTGAACGGAAACCGGACAAAATTAGACAAATTATTTTTAATCTTCTTTTTAATGCTTCAATAAATTTGTGAAATGCAGGAAACTATGACTTACCATATTGTTCAGGGTGCCTGTAGCAGTTGTTTCCGGCAATTGCTTCGAATAAAAAGGGGAGGGGATCAGGATAAAAAATGGTCTTTATGTTCCGCTGAAGGTATGAAACAACTACTTCTCTTTCCGTACCAGCGGTAGCGGTTCCGGGCGATATAACGGTAAAGTGCATCCGCGGCTCTGTGCGGAAGCAGGCGGAATATTGCAAAGACTTTCCAGGGGCCTCCCATCGTAACAAAGATTTCCGTAATGGCGCGTGAGGCGGTAAAAACCGAACTGTCCCGTATAAAAACGATGCTTCCGGAATCTCCGTTTTCCAATCCTTTCGCCAATTCCTTTAATTGTTCCGGAACCTCCTTATTCGTTACAAACAAAAGCTTTTTGCGCCGGTCGGCCCAAAGCAGAAATCCGACTGAGCGGCTGCAAAGGATGCAGAACCCGTCGAAAATTACGATTCCCTTTCCGGGTGAAATGGTGTTGGATGTGTTTGTCAGGCTTCGAAAAATTTTCAGGTTAAAATGAACGGAGGTTCATTTACGAATTTGGCTCAAATGTTTTATTCCGTTGTTTTCAAACAAATTAATGCACTTTTTGTTAGAAATATCCGGATTTTGAAATATCCGAACGCTTCCTTATCTTTGACATCGAAAAGTATCCCAATAATTAACATAATTATCTGTTTAAATACGTAATAATGAGCGAAAACAAGATTACCATCAGCAATGGAAAGCTGCATGTTCCTGACACTCCGGTGATTCCCTTTATTGAGGGCGACGGCACCGGCCCCGACATCTGGGCGGCATCGGTCAGGGTTCTTGATGCGGCTGTAGCAAAAGCCTATCAGGGAAAAAGAAGAATTGTATGGCACGAGGTTCTGGCCGGAGAAAAAGCTTTCAAGCAAACCGGGGACTGGCTTCCTGAAGAGACCCTCGAAGCATTCAGGGAGTATAAGGTTGGCATCAAGGGGCCTCTCACCACACCCGTTGGCGGTGGAATCCGTTCGCTGAATGTTGCTTTGCGGCAGCAACTTGATCTCTATGTCTGTCTGCGCCCCGTCAGGTGGTTTAGCGGTGTTCCGAGCCCCGTTAAGGACCCGGGAAAAGTGGATATGCATATTTTCAGGGAGAATACGGAAGATATTTATGCCGGCATCGAATTTATGAGCGGTACACCCGAAGCAGCCAAAATGCGCGATTTCCTTCAGAAAGAGATGGGCGTTACCAAGATCAGATTCCCTGAAACCAGTTCTTTTGGCGTAAAGCCGGTATCGAAAGAGGGAACCGAAAGGCTTGTCCGTTCGTCCATTGAATATGCCATCAGCCGCAGGTTGCCTTCCGTAACGCTGGTTCATAAGGGCAACATCATGAAGTTTACCGAAGGCGCTTTCAAGCAGTGGGGCTACGACCTTGCCCGCCGCGAGTTTGGCAACCATACCTTTACCTGGGCAGAGTACGACGAGATAGTCGCCGCATCGGGTAAGGAGGCCGCCGACAAGGCACAGCAGGCCGCCGTTGATGCCGGAAAAATCATTGTAAAGGATGTGATTGCCGATGCCTTCCTTCAGCAGATACTGCTTCGTCCCGCCGAATATTCCGTAATTGCCACCCTTAACCTGAACGGCGATTACATCTCAGATGCGCTTGCTGCCATCGTTGGCGGAATCGGGATTGCTCCGGGAGCAAATATCAACTATGTAACGGGCCATGCCATCTTTGAGGCAACCCACGGAACCGCCCCCAAATACGCCGGACTGGATATGGTAAATCCCGGGTCGGTCATCCTGTCGGGTGCCATGATGCTGGAATATATGGGATGGAACGAAGCGGCTGAACTTATCTATGCCGGCATCGCAAAAACCATCCTTGCCAAAAAGGTGACCTACGATTTCCATCGGCTTATGGAGAATGCAACAAAACTAAAGACCTCGGAATTCGGAACCGCAATTGTTGAGGCAATAAACGAAATGGCTTAATCAGAACGGATTTCTAACTTTATACAATAAACCAACATGGCAAAAAGACTGAAAGATACGCTCTACGAAAAAATCATGGACTGGCGTCCCCGTACCGAGCGGTTGCTGAAAGATTACGGCGAAGTAGTGGTTGATCAGGTTACCATCGGCCAGATTATCGGCGGGATGAGGGGGATTAAATCACTGGTTTCGGATATTTCCTACCTCGATCCGCTTGAAGGTATCCGCTACCGGGGATATACCCTGCCCGAGGTGTTCGAAAAACTGCCCAAGGCAAAAGGCGGCGAAATGCCTTTGGTCGAGGGACTGTTTTACCTGCTCCTTACCGGCGACATTCCAACCGAAGAGGAAGCGGCTGATGTGGCCGATGAGTTCAACAAACGAAGGATTCTGCCCCGCTACATCTACGAACTCATCGATGCCATGCCGTGCTGCAGCCATCCGATGACCGTTTTCTCCACCGCCGTTCTGACCCTGCACCGTGAGTCGTTCTTTACCAAGAAGTACCACGCCGGAATCAACAAGCTGGATTACTGGGATCCTACCTATGAGGACTCGCTGAACCTGCTTGCCAAGCTTCCTGAGATTGCTACCTACACTTATGCAAAATTGTACCGCGACGGTAAGCGAATCCAGTCGAATCCGAATCTGGACTTCGGAGGTAACTTCGCACACATGATGGGCATCGGAAAACCGTATGACGATGTGTCCAGAATGCACTTTATCGTTCACGCCGACCACGAGGCGGGGAATGTGAGCGCCCATACCGGGCATCTGGTGGCCAGCACCCTGTCGGATGTTTACCTCTCCATTTCGGCGATGATCAACGGCCTTGCCGGGCCGCTTCACGGACTGGCCAATCAGGAGGTGCTGCGCTGGCTGCAGGATCTGATGGATAAGATGAACGGACATGTACCTACCGAAGATGAACTGAAACAGTTCGTATGGAACACCCTGAATTCGGGCCAGGTAATTCCGGGATTCGGCCATGCCGTACTTCGCAAAACCGACCCGCGCTACAGCCTGCAGCGTGACTTCAGCCTGAAGCATATGTCGGATGATCCGCTGTTCAAAGTGGTGGATATGCTTTACAAGGTGGTGCCGCCAATTCTTCTGGAGCAGGGCAAGGCCAAGAACCCGTGGCCGAATGTTGATGCCCAGTCAGGTGTAATTCAGTGGTATTATGGCATCAAGGAGTACGATTTCTATACCGTACTATTCGGAATTGGCAGGGCAATCGGTATCTGCGCCAACATCATCTGGGACCGTGCCCTGGGTTATCCCCTCGAAAGGCCCAAATCGCTCACAACCGATATGCTTGAAGCCATTGCCGCCAAAAGCGATCAGAAAAAACCGGAATAAAATACCCGGCTGAAATCGTCCGGAAGGATGATGCAAAAACCTGCCCTGCCTTAAATGTGCTGACTGCCATTTCGGGAAGGGCAGTTTTTTAAGGAGATGCCAAAGAGATTGTCCGGGATTTTCCTCATTGTGTTCCGTGATGAAATATGGCAATGTGAATGGTTGAAAATCAAGCCGATAAAAAAACATGATAAATCAGAAAGAGATCATTCTGCCGGCTTTTCCGCGCGGCTTTCACCTGATTACCGGTCTGGTGATGGAGCAACTGCCTGATTTGCCGGGAAGCGGCCTGCTACATCTGTTTATCCGGCATACATCGGCGGGGATTTGCATCAACGAAAATTCGGACCCGACGGTGCCGGATGATTTCGAGACTTCGTTCAACCGGCTGGTGCCGGAGGGGAGGGGCTATTATACCCATACCACTGAGGGAAGCGACGATATGCCTGCACATATCAAATCGGTGCTGGCGGGCACAGAACTAACGATCCCGTTTTCGGACGGAAGACTGCTGCTCGGAACCTGGCAGGGGATTTATTTGTGTGAATTCAGAAACCGCGGAGGCAGGCGACGGCTGATTGCCACCATACTTACCTGAATATAAGTCTATTTCAGATTATCGTAGTACCACCTGATTGCCTGCTGCAATCCCTTCGAGATGTTGAATCGGGGGTTGTAGTTCAAAAGCCGTTTTGCCTTGTCGATGGATGCCAGCGAATGCGGGATATCGCCCTGGCGCGGCGGTCCGTAAACCGGCTTTATGTTTTCGACCGGAAGCTCCAGCTCCTTCAGCAAAGCAATTAACTGGCCGTACAGCTCGTTGAGGGTGGTATTTTCGCCGAACGCCACATTGTAAACCGTATTGACCGCTTCAGGATTATCGGTAAGCAATGCCAGCAGGTTTATCTGAATAACATTGTCGATATAGGTAAAATCGCGCGACTGGCTTCCGTCGCCGTTGATTACCGGTGCTTCGCCCCTGATCAGCTGGCGGATGAATTTCGGGATTACGGCGGCATAGGCGCCATCTGGATCCTGGCGGCGGCCGAAAACATTGAAATAGCGCAAACCAATGGTTTCAATGCCGTAGATGTCGGAAAACACCCCGGCGTAAAGCTCATTCACATACTTGGTAATGGCGTAGGGCGAAAGTGGCCTGCCGATGATCTCCTCCCTTTTGGGCAGGGCAGGGTGGTCGCCGTAGGTTGATGAACTTGCGGCATACACAAAACGCTTCACTTCGGCATCGCGGGCGGCAACCAGCATATTCACAAAACCGCCTACATTCACATCGTTCGAAGTAGCAGGATCGTTGATGGAACGGGGAACCGAGCCCAATGCCGCCTCATGCAGCACATAATCAACTCCCTTGCAGGCCTTTTGGCAATCCTCCTTATTCCGGATGTCGCCCATTATCAGGGTGAAATTGGGGTTATTGAGGAAAGAACTGATGTTTTCATGCTTCCCTGTGCTGAAGTTATCAAGGCAAACTACCCGGCTTCCCCTGTCAAGTAAGGCTTCAACCAGGTTCGATCCGATGAAACCGGCGCCGCCGGTTACCAGGATTTTTGATTCTGCCAGCTTTTGCATACGATGTTCCTTTGATGAGTTTATCCTTATTCGGGTTTACGGTTTGTGGTGAAATAAGATAACGGACGCAGTATTTTGTCGAATACAAAGTACTGAATGATAACAAAATCCTTGTCGTCGTTAATCAGGGCATACATACGGTCGCGGTCGAAAGTGATGGTTTCTCCGTCGAACGGATCAATTTCGGGTATGGGAAGCATTCTCGGGTATGTCTTTACATTCTGGGTTGTTCCGTCTTTTGCATAGAGGGTTATCTTATGCATGGGTGTCGGACTGGTTATCGAATCCCTGCGTTCGGCTTCCATATCGTTGAAAAGCGCTTCGTACTTTATGTTCCGGAATGAATTCACGAAAGCCATGAGTTTCAGGGTGTCGTAGGCGGTAAGCACCTTGTTGTCGGCCAGCCGAACCAGTTCCAGTCTGGTGTCTTCACGGTTGATTACCTTGTAGGAATTTTCGGGCTGGTCAGGATATTCAACTAAAATATGGTCAATTTCGGGCAGTTTTTTATTGAAAACGGTATGCTCTCTCCAGTCGTTCTCAAAAATGGAGTAGCGGGTGGCCACATATCCGCGAAGGCCCGGCATGTAGATGATAACCGGAGCTTTTGCGCCGTCGAGCAACGCATAGGTGCCGTTGTTATCCATGGTGGCTTCGCCCACATAATAGGTTTTGGTGCACTTTTCTACCGGAAAGAAGCGGTATTTGCCCAGTTTTATCCGGTGGGTGTTCTGATAGACCTCCACTTTTACCGATTTGGCAGCAAGCAGGCTGAGTACATTGTTGTGAGCAGCCCGTGCCACCGGCTCCCTTACGGTAACATTGGCAAGGGTAAGCAGGAAAGTGTTGATGTTTTCCGGATGTGCCTTGTACCTGTGGTTCAGTGTCCAGGAACCATCGTTTTCACGCGTAAGCAGAATGGAGTTGTCGGCTTTGTCGGCCATGAATATTTTGGTGATTGATGCGGTATCCTTTACGGCGAAGTCGCGCATTCCGGCATTCAGCGTCGTGGAGGAGCGGTTCATTAAAAGATAACCGGCCAGCAGTGCCAGTACAATCACTATGATGAGGGTAAGCCTGTTTTTTCGCATTTCGGGGTTGATAGATCGTTTAGGTTATTATCTGCATGGTGGAGTTTGTTTTACCGGCGGCTGCCCTACCTTGCATATCTGCGTTTCCTTATCATAAACTGGATGATACCGAACAGGATAACCAGCAGAATCGGGCCTGCGGTATTGATAAGCTGCCACATCAGCAGGTTGCGGTTGGCCCGCTTTACATCAAGTGCTCTCAATTTAAGCTCACGCGACCGCACCGACATCAGTCCGGTATCGTCGCAGAGGTAGTTTACCGCATTGAGTATCAAATCCTTGTTACCGAATGTTTGCCCTGTAAAGCGGTCATATCCAAGGGGATAGGAGTTGTATGTGCCGGCGCTGAACTGCACCTGGTTTTTAATCAGATCGCCGTCGGCCATCACAATCATTCTGTTATCGGGGCTTTTTTCGGTAAACCCGATTTCAGGAGCCTGCGATATTTCAGGCGGTATCCGGTTGTTGAAAAGCGATTCGAACCTGCCTTCCAGCAGCACGGCTACCGGCTGAGGCGGCTGATTGTAGTCGGCCGGGTCAGGTTCCCTGCGTATCAGGTCGAGGGTAATCATAACCGGCGTATTGGCAATCCTGGTGTATTGGGAGGTCTTCAGCAGGATGGTCTTTTTGATGGCCGGGCTGCCCACGGTGTCAATGCTGCTGATGAACTCGGTGCGTACGGCATTCAGGTTGTTTACAACCGGATGGGTGGAGGTGGAGGTGAGTACCGGGAAGTAATACCACGGGAAAAAACTGAACTGCGGCTGGTTGCCGATTTGTCCGGTATAGATGGGGATGGGCAGCGCATTGAGGTCGAGCAGCAGATTGCTGTTCAGCCTGGCACCGTAGCGGAAAAGCATATCGTTCAGGTTGATGTCGTGGGTGATGCCCATGGTGCGGTCCGACGACTGAATGCTGTCCATGCTGGCAAAAACCGGATCAATCAGCCACAAAACCTTGCCTCCCTTCATGATGTACTGGTCAAGGATGAACTTGTCCTTCTCACTGAATGCAGAATCGGGCTTTGCAATGATGATGGCCTTGTATTTGTTGATGATGGTGTAGCTGCCATCCTCGTTTTCTTTCCGTTCGGTCAGTGCATTTACCTTTCCCTCGAGATTCACCCCTTCAACAATATAATAATCGGAAAGCGACTTAACAATATCGGCGATTTCGGCTCCCGATAGTTCGCCATGATCCTGGGTGAAGGCGATTTTGGGTTTGCTGGTGGTGCTGAGCCTTCTGATGGCGTTCGAGATGTTGTATTCCAGCGCCTGGATGGAGTTGTTAATGATGACATCGGGCGGAACGCCAATCTGTTCCGACATCAGGTTCAGGGGGATTTCGCGCCCTTTATGCGAAACGATGGCTCCGGGAAATATCCTCTGCTGCTGCTGTCCCTCTTTCTTTCGTACATTAATATCGGTTGGATGCAACCCCTGCTGAATCAGCCGTTCGAAGACATCTCCCCGCGTTTTGGCATCGACGGCTTCCGAAGGATTGATGAATTCATACTGAATGTTATCGTTGAATGCCCTGAATTCGTCAAGCATCTCTTTGGTGGCGCGGCTAAGCATTTTAAAACCGGCGGGGAATTCGCCCTCAAGGTAAACCCTGAAATAAAAAATATCGTCGGTTTCCCTGAGCAGTTGTTTGGTTGATGAGGACAGCGAATAGCGCTTTTCGCTGGTCAGGTCGAAGCGGGTAAACAGAAACGACCCGATAATATTCAGCAGTATGATAATCACTAAGCCCAGCACAAGCTGCAGAACATTATTCCGGCGTATATCCTTGTTGGTTGTTTTTACTTTGTTCATACTCCTTTACTTCGCAATTTTACCGGCAGTCTGTAACTGTTTTTCCGAATCCTTTGTATTCTCCTGCTTTTCCCATTTCCTGCTTTCGAGCGATGTTTTGGTGAGCAGGATAAAGATGCCTATCAGGCTCAGGAAATAGAGAACATCTCTGGTATCGATCACTCCACGGCTCATTGAGGTGTAATGGGCTTCGATTCCCAGCATCATGATTAGCAGGTCGGCTTTCCCGAACAGCGACAGCGAGGCTACAAACCCAAAGCCGATGTAGGCAAATCCGCTGATGATGAGGGCAAGCATAAAAGCTACAATCTGATTGTCGGTAATGGAAGAGACAAAGATGCCGATGGCCACGAATGCCGATGCCAGAAACAGCAGCCCGATGTAGCTTCCCCACATTCCGCCCATATCCATGTTGCCTTTTGGAAGGCCGAGCAGGTAAACCGAAACGGCATAAACCAGCGTGGGCAGCAGCGAAAATACCACCAGTGAAACGCCTGCCAGGTATTTTGCAAGGATAATCTGCAGATCGGTCAGCGGTTTGGTAAGCAGCATTTCAATGGTTCCGCCTCTTTTTTCATCGGCAAACGACCGCATGGTGATGGCAGGAATCAGAAAAAGAAAAACGAAGGGCGCCAGCATGAAAAAGTTCTCGAGGCTGGCATAACCAAAGTCTATAACATTGTATCCCATAGGGAAGACCCAGAGAAACAGCCCGTTAATCAGCAGAAAGACAACGATGGCAATATAGCCGATCAGCGAGTTGAGAAACGAAAAAATCTCCTTTTTATAAAGTGTGAACATGTCTTGTATTGCAAATCTCTGAATGAGGGGGCTAAATTACTCAAAATTGCCGTTTAAGGAGCGATTTTAGATTTTTTGGCAAATCATAAATCTTGGGGCAGTATCAAATTCATTCACTGAATTCAACCAGCACCACTTCGTCGTACTTCAGCCCAAGCAGGCTGGAGGCTTTCCCCTTGTTTATGGCGATTTCGAGGTAGCCGGTTGAACTGAACAGCACGGCAATCTCACCTTCAGGCACATCGCTGTACGCATTTCTCAACTTTTTTACCGCATGGGGTCTGCCCTTTATGTTGAGTAAAAAATTTCTTTTCATCCCTGTTTCAAGGAATTCCTGTTCGGTAATGTTCAGAAACACATTTTCGTAGTTATCGATGTAGATGACCCTTCCGGAAATTACATTACCGTTGATTTGTGATTTCATCGAAATGAGGGCCTTCATATCGTCCCGCTCATGCCCCAGCTCTTCAATCGGTTTGCCGGTAGCCAGATGGATTGCAGCCTTTACAAACCGGTCGCGGGTTGAGAAGATGAATTTTCCGCTGTCCTGCGGTATGGTAAGTTCAATGATGCGTTCGGGTACCTGGTCGAACAAAAGTGCAAAAATTCCGTTATCTGCCCCGATGAAAAAGTGGTTCCGGTGGCTTATGGCGATATGGGGAATTGCTTCCGACTCTTCGGTATTGACACCAACTATGTGCACGCTGCCCTCAGGAAACTGGTGGAAGGTGTTACGCAGGATGAACGAGGCACGCTTTAAATCGAATGGCGGAATCAGGTGGGTAATGTCAACGATTCTGGCTTCCGGCAGCTTACTGAGGATAGCTCCTTTGACCACGCCTGCATAATGGTCTCTGATTCCCCAATCGGTTGTAAGCGTTATTATTTGAATTCCTGCCATTTACTTGCTCAGTTCTGATTTTGCAAAATTACATTATCTCTTCATAAAATCAAGGGATTCCGGAGTGAATATTGTTCTGATTGCGGAGCATGGTTTGGAATTTGCCGGTAGTAAGGATCTGCTTTTACCATAATAGAGCGATCAATCGGGGCAATTAACTACCTTTGCAATAATTCCTGGCCGGCCGATGGCGTATTTGCCGAGCGGTTCCGGCGCCGGATATTTGATTGTTTTTTTGGAATTATACCCTTGTAAATCAGTTATCTGCCATGAAAAAAGTATTTTTTGCACTGATTCTGCTTCCATTTGTAATCAGCTCATGCACCCCTAAAAACAAATCCTATCTGAGGTATGTCGATTTTGTTGATATTGAGAAGTTTGTTATACCCCATACTGCCTATGAAGGTGATACGGTTCCCGTTTACGCCCAGGCTTCCGCCCCGAATGGATGCTGGTCGGACCTGAAGTTGTATATGGATGACAGTAAGAAAACCCGTACCACAATATATGCTATGGGGCAGTACGAGTCGTATGATTTTATCTGCACGGATATTTTTGTTCTGAAGGATACTATTTTTAAATTTATTCCTGATTCCGCCGGAACTTATGTATTTATGTCACAGTCGGCGTTTAAGCTGCCGGTGCTCGATACGCTTCATGTGCTGCCAGTCCGGTAATGTTCCTGTACACAGTTGCACAGCTTTACCGCCGCAAAACGGCTCGCTGAGCTTTCTCCTGAAACTGTGTCGCAGCTATGCCGGCAGGTTCTGCCATTTTATCCGGCTCTATTCAGAATTGGCAGGCGCTGTCCGTGAGTAGAGTTCAAAATCCCGGCTCGATTTCAGAAGGTTGAGGGTGTACAGAGTCAGGTTTTTTATTTCGGCCAGATTGTTCAGGAACAGAATACTGTTACGGGTTCCGGTTTCAGAGTTTTTAATTCTTTTTACCTGTTTTTTACGCGTTTCTTCAATCACACGCTGAATGTTCTGCTGACGGGCAACTATCATGTCGAAATCTTCATAGTTTCTGTTTTTCAGCATATTTGTCACATCTCTGAAAAGCAGTGACACCTCTCCGTTAATTCTGGACAGTTCTTCAACCTGCACCTGAATCATGGGTCTGTGGTTATTGTCCACATGCTCGTAGCTGGGTACGGTTATGTATGAGATACAGTGATTAATTTCGCGCAGATAGTCAATAGCCTGAACATAATAGTGGCCTGAATCTATCGAGTCTTCGCGCAGGTGCGAAAGGGTAATGCTTATCTGATTTTTCAGCCGTTTGGTCAGTGCATTGAGTTCATCCGACCTGGCTTTGGCATTTTTAAGCATCTTCCGGTCTTCATCCATCAGTCCCATGATGGTTTCGTTGAAGATTTCGAGGCTTTGTGCAAGTACTTCCTGAATGGTGAGTGAGCATCTGACAATGATTGCCTTTGTGCTGAGTTCGTCGGGAAGATTCTCAAGTGCTTCCACCTCGTTACTTACGCTGGTTCTGCGCATATGTACGCGGTAATTGTGGTAAATCAGGAATCCCATCATCAGCAGCAGCGCAAAAGTGGCAATCAGCCCCGCATGGTAAAGTACTGTTGCAATGATCATTGTGAAGGTAAATGCGGCAAGTGCGGTAAAGAACCATCCGCCGATAACTGAAAGCACTCCGGTTACCCGGTAAACAGCGCTTTCGCGGCCCCACGCCCTGTCGGAAAGCGAAGTACCCATGGTCACCATAAAAGTAACATATGTTGTTGAGAGGGGGAGTTTCAGCGATGTTCCCAGCGCTATCAGCATACTGGCAACTACCAGGTTAACGCTTGCCCTGAGCATGTCAAATGCTGCGCCTTCGGGCATCTGTTCACGCGTAATTTCGTCGGGCGGTGCAAAGCGTTTTTCAATCCACTGGCTTGTCCTTTGCGGGATGTACCGGTCAATGGCCGCCGATATTGTCATAACACCTCTTACAAGATTTCGCGAGAGCACCGTTGAGTTGAACCGTTCATTGCCTTCGCTCTGCCTGCTGAGGTCAACCGATGTTTTAATAACGGTACGGATTTTTTTTGATGTCCACAAAGTTACTGCCATGATAATTCCCGCAATCAGCAGTATCCATGTTTCGGTTTGTACATCTTCGGCAAGGCCCGACATCATAAAAGTGTGGGGATCGGCTCCGGGAGCAGCCCTGAATAGCTGAAGAGCCTGAAGTCCGGCAAGCGGTACCCCGATAAAGTTAACCAGATCGTTACCGGCAAAAGCCATGGCTAAAGCAAAGGTTCCGAACAGTACGATGGTTTTCAGCACATTAAGTCGGAATAGCATCATGGCAATCTGCAAAATTATCACCCATCCGACAAGGCTGATGATCAGTATTTTGCCGGTGTTATGGTGAATGTAATCCAGTGTTTCCGCAGTGATAAAAGAGGCTCCCTTTGCACCTTTAATCAATATGAAATAGGTGATTCCGGTAATGGCAATGCCGCCCCAGAGTGCGCCGAAATACTTTAAATTATATCTGAGGTCGAAGGTGAAAAGCAGTCGTGTGATGTATTGAATAAGTGCGCCCACACTAAAGGCTATGGCCACCGAAACCAGTATTCCCGTTATAATGGCCAGCGCTTTCCCTGAGTTGATGTATATCCCCAGATCCTGAATGCTTTGTCCCGACCCAAATATCTTGATAGCGGCAAGTGCTACGGAAGCACCGAGCAATTCAAATACAATTGATACGGTGGTTGAAGTTGGCAGCCCGAAGGTGGTAAATACATCAAGCAGCATAATATCGGTGACCATCACCGCTATAAATATGATAATCACATCATTGAAACTGAACTGTTCCGGATAGAAAAGCCCCTTTCTGGCAATTTCCATAAGTCCGCTCGAAAAGGTAGCGCCAATCAATACGCCAATACTTGCAACAATAAGGATTGTTCTGATGGAAGCCGCCTGCGCCCCGACGGCTGAATTGAGAAAATTTGCAGCATCATTGGTTACCCCGATTATCAGGTCGGAAATGGCCAGGATGAAAATGATAACTACAAGAACTACATAGAGACTGTCCATTAA
>LUZO01000164.1 GCA_001603685.1 Bacteroidales bacterium Bact_23 | reverse complement strand
AGCGTTATTTTTTGTAGTTTTGCACCGTCTAAAATATTGAGTTGCAAAACAATTACCAAAACAAAAAAATATGAAAAAATTAGTGTTGCTTCGTCATGGCGAGAGCGTTTGGAACAAGGAAAACCGTTTTACCGGATGGACAGATGTTGATTTGTCGGAGCGCGGGATCAATGAGGCCCGTGAAGCCGGTAAGGTGTTGAAGGAGAATGGCTTCTTTTTCGATATAGCCTATACCTCTTATCTGAAAAGGGCGATTAAAACCCTGAATATTGTACTTGAAGAGATGGATCAGATGTGGATTCCGGTTAAGAAAAGCTGGCGTCTGAATGAAAAACATTATGGCAACCTGCAGGGGCTGAACAAAGCCGAGACCGCAGCCAAATTCGGCGATGAGCAGGTGCTGATCTGGCGCAGGAGCTATGATGTTCCGCCTACACCGGTGGCAGAAAACGATGAGCGTAATCCGCGCCTCGATCCGCGTTACCGCAAGGTTGATCCCAACCTGATTCCGCTTACCGAATCGCTGAAGGAGAATGTTGAGAGAATGGTTCCCTATTGGGAGAACGAAATCAGGGAATCGCTGAAGAACTCGGAGCAGGTACTTGTTGCAGCTCACGGAAACAGCCTGAGGTCGGTGATCAAGTATGTGAAAAACATCAGTGACCAGGATATCGTTTCGCTGAACCTGCCTACAGGAATTCCTTATGTATTTGAATTTGACGACAATTTGAATCTTGTGAAAGATTACTTCCTGGGCGACGAGGAGACCATCAAAAAACTGATGGAAGAGGTTGCAAACCAGGGTAAGGCAAAAAAATAAGTTATGGCTAAACAGTGGGTTATCCCTGATATTCACGGTTGCAGTCGAACGCTTCGTACACTGATTGAGCAGTTGGTTGTTCCTTCGAAGGATGACACCCTCTATTTTCTGGGCGACTTTGTGGATCGCGGCCCCGACTCGAAAGGTGTGCTGGATTATGTGATGGATCTTGAATATCAGGGATATAACATTGTTGCGCTGAAAGGCAACCACGAAGAGTTCTTCATCAAAGCCTGGGATGAAGACCAGCAGGCCCGCAGTTTTCTTTTTATGAAGAGGGCCAATAAGTCGAAATCGCTGTGGTTGCCGCATGGCGGCAGAGAGGCGCTTGAGAGTTTCGGAACCACCGAGCTTTCCAAGATTCCATCGCATTACATCGAGTGGATGAGGAAACTGCCGCTTTACCACATTACAGGCAACTTCCTGCTGGTTCATGCGGGGATGAATTTCAACATCGACGACCCGTTTCAGGATACCCATTCCATGCTCTGGATCAAGGATTACCGCATTGTTCCGTCAAAGATTGATAACCGCAAGCTGATTCACGGCCATGTGCCTGTGAGCCTCGATTTTATTGATATTGCGGTAAACAGCCCGGATTATGCCTTTGTTGACCTCGACAACGGTTGCTATATGATTAACCGGCCGGGTTACGGAAATCTCCCCGCACTGGAACTGCAGTCGATGGAGCTGAAAGTGCAGCCGAACCTGGATATGGAGTAAAGCGGGCTGCAGCTATTTCGCAGTAAATTTCCCGAAGAAAGTACTTATATCAAAAAAGAACCCTTCGATTCCGAAGTCGTTTTTCGCGACTTTCAGATGGTCGTATTTTCCCTCAACTAATTGCTGCTGCCCTCCGTAAATGAACCCGAGCGCCCTGAGCATATCGTATTCATGGGCTACCGTAATGACATGAAAAGCTGTGTTTTTCGTGAGTCCGTCGCCGGAGCTGAAGATGGTTTCCAGCAACCGCCCGAATCGGAATTCCAGTTTTGACGCCGTTTCACCATTGCCGGTCATCCAGTAAGCATATATCAGCGGGTCGAGCAGGGTGATTTCGAAAGGGTTTTCGGCAAGCAGCCCGGTTCCGAACCTGATGATAGCTCTGTAATCTTCTTCCGTGAGTTCCTCTTTTTTCAGGATGTTTTTCAGGCTGTCGGCCAGAGGGTATTTTGCGTAGGGCTGATAACCCTGCCTGAGGGTGTAGCCATAATAGAGCAGGTGATACTCATCGGGTGTCAGGGTGGTATCGTTCTGCTGAAGGCGGTTCATCAGGGTGGGGTACCAGGTTTTTGAGCCCTGTTTTTCAATGGATTTTCTGATCTTTTTGTAATTCGGCGGAGTGAAGCCCGGTTCCCGGGCGATGGCGCTGAATGCAAGAATTATACTGAACAGCAGGGCTGCTAACTTTTTCATCGGAGTATCTTTTAAAAAATAAACAACAGGGTGGATGGAAGAGTCAGAAATCCCATCCTTCATCTTCCGGGAAGTCGGCATAGTCGTCGTTCAGGCTGATCCAGGTGTAGATGATGTAGTTCAGGGTATCTTCGTCGGGCTTTTCCGGGTCGGAGAAATTGGGCAGGCCCGTAACCAGTTCGGTTATACGCGGAATGCTGATGACCTTCATATCCTCATCCGGGTAGTTCCGGTTAAGCAGAATGGCGATGGTTCCGTAATTGTTCCAGTTCAGCGGTACCATAGATGCCAGTTCAAGCTCAATCCTGTCCATGATTGCAGGTAAATCTTCCTCATTCGGCTCAATGCCGTCGGCGGCCATGGCATCCTTCACCATGGTGGTATTCAGGGGAATGTCAGGATATGGCGAAGGGAACAGGTAACTGTGATCCCTGAAAATGGAATCCGCTATCCGGCGAATATGAGAATCATCGGTTGTCATGGCATTCTCCTGCAAAATATTGGTCAAAATTACTAAATACCGCGGGCTATATACAGTGAATTATCAATTATTTTCAGACATTCTTCAAATGTGCTGCAATATAAAGAAATTTTACATTCGCAAACAACAAGACTCTGAAAAAATATTTATTGATCCGTAATCCTGAATCTGGCAGCCATTTTGAAGAATTGCTGCAGGCAGAGCATGGTTAACTGCGAGTCTTCCAGCGCATTGTGGGTTTCGCCTTCGCGTTCGAAGCCAAACCAGGCCGAGATCGCCTTCAGGCTGAGCGAGCGCGGAACCGTTTTTCCGTTGGCTTCAAGGATACGGAAGGTGTAGTAGGCGATGGTGTGCAGGTCGATCAGTTTGTTGCTGAAGGGCCACTCCATATTTTCGCCGCTGTAGGCGAATTTCAGAAAGTTCACATCGAAGATGACGCTTTGCCCGCAGATGACCAGGTCGCGCAGATCGCCGTTCGGGCGCTTCAGCAGCTTTCGGATCCATTTCTCAAAATCCTCGAGCATCTCATAAATCATCGGGGCATCCTGAAGATCCTCGAGCGAAAGGCCGTGAATTTTCTCGGCAGCCGAGGTAAATGCCTCCTGATTTTCGGGATAGACATTGCTGAGGTAGGTGCCAAGCTCCACCCAGTTGTCATTCAGCAGTACCGCCCCGATTTGTATGATTTCGTGGTAGCCCGGCTCCGGGCCGCTCATCTCAAGGTCAACGACAAGAAAAGGCATATCTTCCTCCGGTGTTGGTTTGTGTGGTTTGTTTCAGTCCGCTGTCTGCAAATTTCGGAAATCAATACGGTAGTTACAACAAAAAACTGTCTGGCAGTGAAATTATTCCACCACCAGTTCATCAATGCAGATCCAGGCGGGCTGGTTGGCGCCGCGATGCCATGCCGGGCAGTATTTGTAGCTGACGGCGGTCACTTTCATGTAACGGGCGGTGGTTTCCGGGAAGCTGAAACTGAAATGCACCGGCTTCTGCCCAAAGCTCCGCTCCGGCTCGGGAATCTTTTCATCGTAAACCGTCCTGAACGCTTTGCCGTCGTCCGATACCTCAATCCTGACCTCCAGCGGCAGGAATATCCAGCTTACCAGGTCGAGGAAAAAGTTGGTTTCCACCCGGCTGAAGGTTTCAGGTTTTTCGAAATCGATCAGCACCTCCATATCGTTGGCTTCATAGCCCAGCCAGTTGAGCCGGAAGTGCTGCCCGCCGAAACGCCCGTCGGTCAGTGCCTTTTCGCCGCCAACATCGAGTTTGGGGCTGTACGGCGTGAGTGAAACAATCTTCTTTCCGGCTGCCTTATTGGCTCTTACAGCCATGTTTGCAATGCTCATTGCCTGATCTCTGTATATTTCGGGCGCATACCTGTTTTCGTCAATGGAGCGGATTCCGGTAGCCTTGCAGTTGCTCACAAACCTGCCGAGCAGCGCTTCCATCTCCGGATCGATGATTTTCCGGCCGTTTTCCGTTTTGAAGAATGAAAGCTCCGGCGAGTTCAGGTTGAGGGCGATATCCGCCATGGCGAAATCAACGGTGGAGCGCTGGCGGAGTACCCTATTGTGCCTTACGGGATCATCCGCCACCAGTGCTTCGGCGCGGTCCATCAAGGCACTGTAGCGCTTCAGCAGTTCCGGCTTCAGAAACCAGGAAGAGTAGAGAACCGGATAACCATAGATGTCAAGGTCGCGATCATCGGCCTGTTTATCCATTTCGTCATGTACCAGATCGAAATATTCGAGCATAACCGGAGCGGCGGCGCCGTAGAAGAGGTTGAAGAAATGCTTCCGGAAAGCCGGCTCATCCAGATCGGCATCCCAGAGCAAACGGGCAATAAGCGCCTGTTTGTACTCATAAAAGTCCGACCATGAAATGCCGCTTCCCTGCTGGAACATCATCGGAATGCCATGGTCGCGGAACAGCTGAATGTTCGGCTGGATAACCCTGAAATTGGGGAAAGGGCAGGTGAAGGTCTTGAACTGGACCACATAGTCCCACATAATGATGTTTTTGGTCAGCTTTGTCCAGTCTTTCATATCCTTTACGAAGTCGGCGCTTCGCGGATCGACGGCGAGGGGCCGGCTGCGGTTGCATTCTATGGAGCAGAACATGATGTTCACATTGCTGTCCGGGACAATGGCGGTGGGTGCCGAACGGGTAAACTGGTAGGCGAGGGTGGAGATCTGCTTGTCGGGGAACTGTCGCGCAATCTGATTGGCCATATGCACATAGGCGCCCGAGAAGCTGCCGTATTTGTCGTACAGCTCCTGGCAATGATCACATTCGCAGTAGTTTATGCAGTCGTTTTGCGACACCGACCAATAGGTGCATTCCGGCTTTTTAGCCATCTCTTCCCTCAGGTTTTCGGTAAGGATGCGGATTACCTCCGGATTGCCGAGGCAGAGCTGGCCGTCGCGAATGCGCTTGCCGTTGACCAGGGAGTAGTATTCGGGATGCCGGTCGAAATACCTGTCGGGCGGCATCAGCCGGTGGAAGGTGTGCACGAACATGCCCCAGTCGTCCTGCGGATTGGTGCGGGTGGGGAGGTAGTACTCCTGCTTGTTGCGGTCCGGGAAAGCAGGGTGGCGGAAGCTGAAATCGGGCTGGGTGAAGAGGGCGATATCGGGCAGGGCAAGCGCTTCGTTTTCAGGGACAAAGATCTCGTCGTTGCCAAACCAGAGGCAGCCGGCATAATCCTGAAGCAGGGTATAAACGGCATAAACCGTTCCCAGCGGCTGCTTCCCGCCAAGGTAAAAATGGCTGTCTTCGCTGAAGATGCAGAAGCCGTCGTTGTTGAGCCGTTCAAGCTGCTCATATTGCGCCTTTTTGGTGAACCACTCTTTTCCAAGAAAAATGGATTTGTATCTGGCTGCCGGCCGGTTTGATATCTTCACCCGGGTATTGGTGATTTTAAACAGGTAGTCCTGTAGCTCATCCGCCGCAAATTGGGTAAGGGAATCGGAATCCCGGTCAATGATTATGGAATAGTATGCCTTCCCGGCACTGGTGATTTTATGTTTCTGAGCCTGAACGGGAATGGCAATGCAAATGGAGAGTATCAGCAATAAATTGGCAAAGGGTTTCATGGCGTTGGGATTTGAGAATCAAAGATAAAAAATTTGAAGATTTGAAGCGCCTGACGGCGCTCCGCCGCGGCGGATGAGTCCGCCTCTGGCGGATGAGAATTTGAAGCGCTTGACGGCGCTCCACCACGGCGGATGAAGATTTGAAGCCACGGCCGATGGCCGTGGCATTTGCACCATCCGCCACAGGCGTCGGTCCGCCTCTGGCGGATGCAGCGCCTGTTGGCGCATTATTCATTATTCATTATTCATTATTCATTATTCATTATTCATTCCTCCTTCCTACCTCTTACTTCCTACCTCTTATCCAGGCAAACGATAAGGTCGTCCCTCCGGGACTTTTCATACTTTTTCCTTTTATCTTTTTCCTTTTTCCTTCTCACCTCTCATATCTCATCTCTGAAATCTCACCTCTGACTTCCGACTTCCGACCTCCGATATCCGGCTTTCAGCCCAAAAAAAAGAGGGAACTCCAATGAATTCCCTCTCTGTGGTTATAAGCCCGAAAAATCTTACTTATGTGCTTCGATCATAATTTCGAGCATTTTGATTGCCGCTTCCGAGATTACCGAGCCGGGGCCGAAGATGGCCATAGCGCCGGCTTTGTAGAGGAAGTCATAATCCTGGGGCGGGATTACGCCGCCGACGATGACCATAATATCCTCGCGGCCGAGCTTTTTCAGCTCTTCGATTACCTGCGGTACCAGGGTTTTATGTCCGGCGGCAAGGCTGGAGACGCCCAGTACATGCACATCGTTTTCAACGGCCTGGCGTGCGGCTTCGGCGGGCGTCTGGAACAGTGGTCCGATGTCCACATCAAAACCGATGTCGGCATAGCCGGTAGCCACCACTTTGGCTCCGCGGTCGTGGCCGTCCTGGCCCATTTTGGCAATCATAATGCGGGGGCGGCGGCCCTCGATTTCTGCAAATTTATCAGCCATTTCGCATGCCTTTCTGAAGCTGCTGTCGTCGGCCGATTCTGAGGAGTAAACTCCTGAAATTGATCGTATCACGGCTTTGTACCTTCCATAAACTTTTTCGAGTGCCATTGAAATTTCTCCCAGCGAAGCGCGTTTGCGTGCCGCCTCGATGGAGAGTGCAAGCAGATTGCCTTCGCCGGTTTCGGCGGCGCGGGTAAGGGCGTTGAGTGCAGCCTCTACCTCTTCGTTGTTGCGGTTGGCGCGCAGTTCGGCGAGACGCCTGATCTGAGCTTCGCGAACGGCGGTATTGTCAACCTCCAGTGTTTCGATGGGGTCTTCCTTATCCAGACGGTATTTGTTCACGCCAACGATGGTATCGCGGCCTGAGTCGATGCGTGCCTGTTTGCGGGCTGCTGCCTCTTCGATGCGCATCTTGGGAATGCCTGTCTCGATGGCTTTTGCCATTCCGCCGAGCTCTTCAACCTCCTGAATCAGCTTCCATGCCTTGTGGGCAATCTCATGGGTAAGCGACTCAATGTAGTAGGAGCCGGCCCAGGGGTCAACCACGCGGGTGATGTTGGTCTCTTCCTGCAGGTAGATCTGGGTGTTTCGTGCAATGCGAGCCGAGAAATCGGTGGGCAGCGCGATGGCTTCGTCGAGTGCGTTGGTGTGCAGACTCTGGGTGTGCCCCAGGGCGCTGGCAAGCGCTTCAACGGCGGTACGGGTTACATTGTTGAAGGGATCCTGCTCGGTAAGGCTCCATCCCGATGTCTGTGAGTGGGTACGCAGCGCCAGCGATTTGGGATCCTTCGGGTTGAACTGGTTGACGATCTTCGCCCACAGCAGTCGTGCGGCGCGCATCTTGGCAATCTCCATAAAGTGGTTCATACCGATTCCCCAGAAGAAGGAGAGGCGGGGAGCAAAGGCATCCACCGGAATTCCGGCCTGGATACCGGTGCGCAGGTACTCAAGGCCGTCGGCAAGGGTGTAGGCCAGCTCGATGTCGGCGGTGGCGCCGGCTTCCTGCATATGGTAACCGCTGATGGAGATTGAGTTGAACTTCTTCATGTTTTTGGAAGTGAACTCAAAAATATCGGCGATGATCTTCATGCTGGGGATAGGCGGATAGATGTAGGTGTTGCGCACCATAAACTCCTTCAGAATGTCGTTCTGAATGGTTCCGCTCAGTTTCTCGAGGGGAACGCCCTGCTCTTCGGCGGCTACGATGTAGAATGCCATTACCGGAAGCACCGCTCCGTTCATGGTCATCGAAACCGACATCTTATCCAGCGGAATCTGGTCGAAGAGGATTTTCATATCGAGGATGGAGTCGATGGCAACTCCCGCTTTTCCCACATCACCCACCACGCGTTCGTGGTCGGAGTCGTAGCCGCGGTGTGTAGCCAGGTCAAAGGCAACGGAAAGGCCCATCTGTCCGGCTGCCAGGTTGCGGCGGTAGAAAGCGTTCGATTCTTCGGCGGTGGAGAATCCGGCATACTGGCGGATGGTCCAGGGGCGCATCACATACATGGTGCTGTATGGCCCGCGGAGGAAAGGCGGCTGTCCGGCACCGTAGTTCAGGTGCTCCATCTTTTCAAGGTCGGCCGGTGTGAAAACCGGCTTCACCGGAATCTGTTCGGTGGTCATCCATTCGCTGCCGTGGGGCAGAGCNNACTAAAAACGGCCGGTTTAATACATAACGCCAAGCTTCTGCTGGAAGGCATAGAGCGATTCCATCACATTGGTGCGGACATGGATAAACTCATCCACTCCCGCCTCTTTTAGCGAATCCAGGATCTCTTTCGGGTATCCGGCAACCACCACCAGTACTTCGGGCCTGGCGGCTTTCAGTGCGCGGGCCGCTGCCGGTACTATTTCGGCATACTCCTCGTCGCTGCTGCAGATTACCACGATATCGGCTTTGGCATCCAGCGCGGCTTTCACCCCTTCGTCAACGGTTGCAAATCCGGGATTATCGGTAATCTGATATCCGGCACAGCCGAAGAAGTTGGTGCTGAAGCCTGCCCTTGCCTTGCGCATGGCCAGGTTGCCCATGGTGAGCAGGAACACATGCGGACGGGGACCCTCTTCGGAATGGTAAATCTCGGTTGCCAGCCTGAGGTCTTCAAACCCGTCGGCTCCGCGGTAGGGCACCATGACTTTATAAAGTGCGGCCGGGCCTGCCTGGTGTTCTTCCTCTCCTTCATCCTCTTCATCAACCTGAATTTTCTCAAGCATATTCTCAATCAGGTTGGGATACTGGTTGGTTCCCAGCAGGATGGTGCGCCTTGAGGCGATGTCGGCATTCTTCTGTTTTGCGCTTGCTGCCACGGCATCCTGAACGAATCCCGAGAGGACGGCTTCGAGCATTCCGCCTTTCTCCTCGGTTTCGAGGAAGAGCTTCCAGGCGGCGTCGGCCATGGATGCGGTGAGGTTCTCTATGTAGTACGAACCTGCAGCGGGGTCAACCACCTTGTCGAGTCCCGACTCTTCCTTCAGGATAATCTGCTGGTTGCGGGCGATGCGCATCGAGAAGGCATCCGGCTCCTTGTAGTAAATGTCGAACGGCAGAACGGTGATGGTGTCGGCTCCGCCCAGAACGGCCGACATGCTTTCGGTGGTGGTGCGCAGCATATTCACATACGGGTCGAAAATGGTTTTGTTCCAGTCTGCGGTAACCGAGTGGATGTGCATTTTAGCGCTTTCGGGCGATGCGGGATTGTACTGCTCCACGATCTTTGCCCACAGCAGGCGTGCGGCGCGCAGTTTGGCAATTTCCATAAAGTAGTTGCTGCCGGCGGCGAAGCTGAACTTGATGCTCTGTGCTGCCTTGTCGGCGCTGATGCCGTTCTGAGTAAGCAGTGCCATATATTCGTTTCCGGCGGCCAGTGCAAATGCCAGTTCCTGAACCAGGGTAGAGCCTGAGTTGTGGAAGTGGTGGGCATTTACGGTAATCATGCGGTAGTACGGCAGCTTGTCGCTGTAGCTCTTCACCAGTTCAACCGGCTCGGCCAGGTCTTTCTCGCGCGAAGTGTGGAAATTGCCGTTCAGCAGCAGATGGCTTACGGGGTCGCAGTTGAATGAACCGCTTGCCTTTCCGGCCTTGTCGCCCAGATGGTTTACCAGCAGGCCGGCCAGTGCGGCGTATGATTTTGATGAGTGAAAACAGAGCGACGACTTAACGGGGTCGATGCCTTCGAGCATCGCTTTCAGATCGTCGGCGCCGCTGATTTTTCCGGCGTACAGCGAAACGGCATTGGCGCCTTTGTCGAGTACCTCTCTGGCAAGGGCATTGGCAGCCCGGGGATTTGCAGTTTCAATCTCCTGGCAAATTTTCCAGTTGTTGCTTTCGGCATTGTTGCCCCTTACAAAGGGGAACTGCCCCGGAAGCGTATCCAGGAGCGAACCCATCGCTTCAAGGTCTTCGGCACGGTAATAGGGTTTTACGGAAAAGCCTTCAGCTGTCTTCCAGATCAGCTTCTTCTCATAATCAGCCCCTTTAAGGTCTTCCAGGATTTTTGCTTCCCAGTCGGCGGTGGTTACCGGAGGAAATTCCCCGAACAACCGCTGTTCCTCGTTTTTGTTCTTAATGTTATCCATTGCAGATATATTGATTTTTGAAAGAAACCTTTTTATCGCCTTGTTTGTTAACTGTTTGGCTAAAGCGGTGCAAAGGTAGGCTTTTTTTATCCTCAGGACATTTTTTGTTAATAATTTAACAGGTAAAAGAGCTTCAGAATTGCTGCTTTCTGTAATTTTCTGAAATCTGAATATGCATATTCTCATCAGTGGTTCAACAGGGTTAATCGGCGGCAGGCTGAAACGGGCCTTCAGGGATGCCGGCTTTGAAGTGTCGGCTGTTGGAAGGAATGATTTCCTTAGTGAAGCTGAGGCACTTGCGGAAAAGGTTTCAGGCGCTGATGTGGTCATTCATCTGGCAGGCGCCCCCATCATCGGCAGGTGGACCAAAAAGTACAAAAACGAAATTCTTTCGAGCCGGGTGGAGACTACCCGCAAGCTGGTTCATGCGGTGAATGGCGCCGCAGTAAAACCTCGCTTGTTTATTTCGGCTTCAGCCGTGGGCATATACCCGGGCGATGGGATTTATGATGAGACCGCTACCGTTTCCGGTGATGATTTTCTGGCGGAAGTGTGCAGGCGGTGGGAGGCTGAAGCCTCTGCCCTGACTCCGGAGACCGGCCTGGCCATTTTCAGGTTTGGTGCGGTGTTGTCGAATGAGGGAGGCGCTCTGAAGAAAATGCTGCTGCCGTTCAGGTTGGGGCTGGGTGGCCCGGTTGCCGGCGGAAAACAGGGCTTTTCGTGGATTCACACCGACGACCTGGCTGAGGCTTTTCTGTTTGTGATTAAACATAAGCTGACCGGCATTTTCAACCTTACCGCACCGCAGATTACCGACAATGCTACCTTTACCAGAGCATTGGGAAAAGCGCTGCACCGGCCCGCCTTCTTCCCGATTCCCGCTTTTGGCCTGAAAATGGTATATGGTGAAGGTGCATCGGTGCTCACATCGGGTCAGAAAGTGCTTCCGGCCAGGCTGCAAAAAGAGGATTTCGTTTTCCGGTTTCCCAACCTGGAGCTTGCGCTGGGCGATTTGCTGAAATAGCTCCTAAGTATTATTTACAGGCATTTTACATACAGTCTTTGGCCCGGTTTTCCGATCTTTGCCATTGAGAAACAGAAAGAACCAAAAATATCTTATCATGAAAAAAATCAGTTTTATCCTTACGCTGGCTGTCTTGTTTCTGGTGAATCCCGTATTCTGCAATACCGACGGCGAGGGGGACCGGAATGGATGGAAAGCGCAGCATGTGGTGTTTATCGGACTGGATGGCTGGGGCTCGTACAGTGCGGAGAAGGCCGATATGCCGGTGGTGAAGCAGTTGATGGAGGAGGGGTGCTACACCCTGCAGAAGCGCAGTGTGCTGCCGTCGTCGAGTGCCGTTAACTGGGCTTCGATGTTTATGGGTGCCGGCCCCGAGCTGCACGGCTACACCGAGTGGGGCTCCCAAACCCCCGAACTGCCGTCGAGGGTGCTGAACAAAAACGGCATATTTCCCAATATTTTCCAGTTGCTGCGCGATGCCGCCCCCGATGCCGAAATCGGGGTGATGGCCGAATGGAACGGCATTAAGTATCTGGTGGATACCCCCGTTATCAGCCATTATTATCATGCAAAAAACTACCTGAAACAACCTGAGTTGCTCTGCAAAAAAGCGGAGAAATACATCGTGAAGAAAAAACCGGTTTTGTCGGCCTTTATTTTCGATAATCCCGACTATGTAGGGCATGCCGTTGGACACGACACGCCGGAGTATTATGCCAAACTGACAGAACTTGACGGTTATGTCGGCAGAATCATTCAGGCGATGAAGGATGCCGGAATCTATGAAAACAGCATCATCATCATCACTTCCGACCACGGCGGCATTGATAAGGGGCATGGCGGAAAAACCATGAGGGAGATGGAAACCCCGTTTATCATAGCCGGCAAAAACATCAGAAAGGGTGGCGCTTTTGAGGAAAGTATGATGCAGTTCGATATTGCTCCCACAATTGCACGCATCTTCAATCTTGAAACGCCGCAGGTGTGGATAGGCCGTTCGATGGATCAGGTATTCAAATAGAAACGGACTGAAAATAAAAGGCTTGAAAAAATTACTTTTTGAAAACCGGGGTTGTGGCACTGTTGTTGTACAGATGCGTGCGCCGGTTTTTTATACGGAAAGGCCTTTAGATTTG
>LUZO01000163.1 GCA_001603685.1 Bacteroidales bacterium Bact_23 | reverse complement strand
AACTCATAAAAGTTTCTATAATTCCCGGATTAACCATTCATAAAAGCCCATTTAATACAATATCAATCTAATTATCAGATGTTTGGGATTTTAGAAATTTGAAATTAGACATTGGACATTATCTCCTACCTCTTACCTCTTACTTCCGGCCTCTGGCCCCCATAATACCTGCACCACTGCTTCAGGCCACACTCTTCGCATTTGGGCTTGCGGGCCAGGCACACATACCTGCCGTGCAAAATCAGCCAGTGGTGGGCAATGCCCAGTTTTTCGGTGGGGATATATTTTACCAGCTGCTTTTCGGTTTCCAGCGGCGTTTTGGCACGCCAGGTCAGGCCGATGCGGGCGGCTACCCGGTGAACATGGGTATCCACCGCCAGGGCAGGCTGGTCGAAAGCAACGGAAGCAATCACATTGGCGGTTTTCCGTCCAACACCCGGCAACTTCTGAAGATTCTCCAGATCGTCAGGAACCTTGCCGCCGAAATCGCTCATTACCATCTTTGCCATCCCGATCAGGTGCTTGGTTTTATTGTTGGGATACGAGCATGAACGAATCAGTTCAAACACCTCCGCTTCAGTGGCTTTGGAGAGGGATTCCATATCCGAAAAGCGTTCAAAAAAAGGTATGGTAATGATATTCACCCGTTTATCGGTACACTGCGCCGATAAAATCACCGCAACAATCAGCTCGTAGGGATTTTCGTAATGCAGTTCCGTTTCGGCGACCGGCATGTTTTTTTCAAACCAGTCAAGTACATATTTAAAGCGCTGCGGCTTGGTAAGTTCACTCATTTTGGTATGGGTTTATGGCCGGTAGTGGTCCGGCAAAGTGCAAATATAGGGTTTCGGCGCATGAAATTCAGCAAAGAAAATTATTCCGGAATTCACATACAAGACAGACAACAGATAACATACAGTAATCCAACCGGATAGTCGGTTAGGAACATTCCGGAACACCGGATTTCCAGGTGCGGTTCGCAAAATAATGAACGCTCTTTTATCCGGATTTAGCAGAGTAGATAAATATTCATTTTTTTATGTGGTTTATCGGGAAACCATTCCGGATTTTTGTTAATTTGGTAGTGTCCTGATCAAGGCCAGCTACTCAGGGGAAAGCAAAATCGTTCATTCCTCTATTTTCCGCATTCCGGCTGCTGTCAGACTAATTCCGCTCCGCCGCAGCGAACTGAATTCCGTTCCCAAAAACCAATTGAAATGAAAAAAGTATTTACGATTATCCAGTTGCTCGTGTCATTTTTAATGACGGCTCAGGCACAGTGGAGCGACAACCCGGCCGTAAACAACGCCATAGGGTTGCTCCCGGGCGAGCAGGCCATTCCCAAGGTGGCCGTTTGCCCCAATGGCAACGCATATATTGCGTTTTTCTCAAACGAATCCGGCAATTACGATGTCAGGCTTCAGTTGCTCGACAGCCAGGGGAACACCCTCTGGCAGCCAAACGGCATCCTGATCAGCAACCAGCCGTCCATGACCTGGCTTACCGACTGGGATATCGCCGCCGACCCCGAGAACCACTGCATACTCACCTGGCAGGATATCCGCAACGGCAACAACAACATCTATGCGTACCGCATTGCTCCCGACGGCAGTTTTGTGTGGGGCAGCAACGGCATAGCACTTTCCGACAACGACGCCTTCAATGCATCGCCGAAAGTTTCTGTTACGGCTGCGGGAAATGCGGTTTTTGCCTGGAGCTCGGACAATGTCATCATCATGCAGAAGCTAAATCCGGCCGGAGTAAAGCAATGGGGCGCCGAAGGCATCACCCTCTCATCGGCCAATACCTTAAGCTGGCCGCAGTTGCTTCCGGTCGGGACCGACGATATCATCCTCAAATACTTTAATGACAGCGGCCCTGCCTGGGCGCCTACCCGCCATGTTTACGCCCAGCGTTACAACAGTCAGGGCGCTGCCGTTTGGAGTTCGCCCACGGTTATTTCCAATGCCGGCGGCATTTCGGCCTGGACGCAGATTTTCCCGTTTATCAACGATGGCAGCGACGGCTTTTACATTGCCTGGCACGATGACCGCGACAATGACATGAGAGCTTCCGTATGGGTTCACCACATCAGTTCGTCGGGGATCGCACTCTTTCCGGCCAATGGGGTAGAAGCCTCCACCGCTTCGTCGTTCAACCATTTCTATCCTTATCTCGCCCTTCCTTCAGGATCGCAGGATGTGTATGTTTTCTGGAACGAAATGAGCGGCGACCAGAATCAGAGGGGAATTTCCGGACAGAAATTATCGCAGGCAGGCACAAGGCAATGGGGCAACAGCGGCATGACCTTTATTCCCCTTTCGGCTACGGACTATCTGCCGATTGAGGCAAGGGCAACAGCCACCGATGTGATTGTGATTTATGAAGAAGGCCTTTCGGCAAGCTCAGGCATTCTGAAGGCAATGCGCATCGGCTCCGGCGGCAATTATCTCTGGCCCGGCGACCATGTTACCCTCTGTTCGGTGAACTCCTCAAAAGTTCATTCAATGGTCAGCAAATTTCAGAACAACCAGTTGATAACCTGTTGGGAAGACGACCGCAACGGCGCCTCCGACATCTACGCCCAGAATTTACTGGCCGATGGCTCGCTGGGCCCCGGCATCACGGAATTTGGCAGCATTCAGGGGCAGGTAACGCTGAACGGCGGCTCCGGAAACATTACTCAGGTGGTAGTTTCGGCGGGCGGAGAATCAACGCTGGCCGGGCCCGGCGGGCTCTATTACCTGGCAGTGCCTGTCGGGGTTTATACCGTTACGGCAACCCTCGACGGCTATTACCCGGGCTCGGTGGGCAATGTAACCGTACTGGCCAACCAGTCCACCACCGGCATTGATTTTATCCTCGATCCTGTTCCCACCACCGGATTTATTGAAGGCCAGGTTACCCTCGGAGGCGGAACAGGCGAAATTACCGAAGCAACGGTTAAGGCCGGAAGTTCAACCGCAAACCCTGATGCAGGCGGATTCTACAGCATCGAAGTCCCCGCAGGAGTGTGGGAAGTGGAAGCCAGCCTCAGCGGCTATGTAACCCAAACCATTGCAGGGGTTGTCGTAAATGCCGGCTCGGTTACACCGGATATTAACTTTACACTGCCACTAGAGCCGACTACCGGATGGGTACAGGGCAATGTTACCATTTCCGGAAATATATACGATATCACGGAAGCAACGGTAGAAGCGGGCGGACAGATTACCCATCCTTCGGCAAATGGCTTCTACTTTTTCGAACTACCCGTCGGAAATTTCAACATTACGGCATCACATCCCTGGACAACAGCCCAAACCATTGAAAATGTGGAAATTCTGCCCGGACTGACAACCACCGGAATCACTTTCCAGCTTCAGCCCCTGCGAACCGATATCATCGTGAAAGCTACCGATCAGTATGGAAGCACCCTGCTTGGAACGGAAGTCACCCTTACGGGTCCCGAAACCACTTATAATGGCCTGATTGAAAACGATTCGCTGGTGTTTGCCAATGCAGTTTACGGATTTTATCACGGCATTTCAAATTTTCCCATGGTTGGCCTGCTTGAAACCGACACCCTGATCGACCACCAGAACAACCACATACTGTTTTTATACATATACGGGGCTACTGCCAACAATGAGATGGGATTTGATTTTCTGGTCTCCCCCAATCCGGTTACCGGAAACAGCCGCATCATTCTTAAAAACAGCAAAAATGGCAATTTCGGATTCAGGCTTTTCAGTTCCGCAGGTAAATTGATAGGCGCAAAGCTGGCTGGCATTCTGCCGGAGGGTACGCATGAATGGCCGCTTGATGTTGTAAACGGAAACCGGGAATTAAAACCGGGAATTTACTATCTGCAGCTTGAGAACGGGGAGCATTTATCCGCAATCAAACTGGTAGTGCAATAATCAGATATGTAAAAAAGTAGATTTATTCCGCCGCTTTTTGCAGATTCGACGGAAAATCCGGTATTTTTGCAACTCTCTGGAATAAAAAAACGAATCAAAACTCTAAAAACTAACCAAAAGTGAGAAAAAGCAGTGTTAAACTGATATTTGCCTTTTTTGCGGCAGCGGCCTTACTGGTAACCGCATCGTGCAACCGTGGAAAAAGCAGCGCCAATGAAGACGAAATGGCCGAAGGCACCCACGCCGTTACCGTGATTGAGGTAATTCAAACTTCGAACTACACCTATCTGCAGGTTCTTGAAGATGAGGGGCAGTACTGGATTGCCATCAATGCGCGCGAAATTAAGCCCGGTGATGTACTCTACTTCTCCGAAGCGCTCGAAATGAAAGATTTCGTAAGCAGGGAGTTAAGCCGCACCTTCCCGGTTATCTATTTTGTACAGGATGCATCGGATACTCCAATAAAAAAGCAGGAGCCGGTAAGCATGGGCAAGCCTGAGCTGCCAAAAATGAAGGGAATTGAGATCGACTATGTGGAAGGAAGCGAAACCATTGCCGGCATATTTGCCAATAAAGGTTCCCTGAATGGGAAAACGGTAAAAATCAGAGGTGTGGTTGTGAAGCTGAACAAAAACATCATGGGCAAGAACTGGGTTCACATTCAGGATGGTACCGGCGAAGAAGGAAACTTCGACCTGACCATTACTACCGGCGAACTGCCTGCAGTGGGCAGCATTGCCACCTTCGAGGGGAAAATAGCGATTGACAAGGATTTCGGCGCCGGCTACAAGTACGACATCATTATGGAAGATGCCACAGTATCGGATGTTAAAACCGACGCCCAGGTATTCTGACCCGTTTAATGAAACCAACAGAAAACCTGCTTAAACGCAGTTTTTTTTATGCACTCAGGTCTGCCTTTGCAGAATTCGTTCAGCGACGAACCACCCCGAAGCAAAGCACCCCTGCAGCAGAAAACCTCCGGTCGGCGCCTCCCAGTCAATCATCTCGCCGACAGCAAATATGCGGCTGAATTTCTTCAGCGAGAAATCGGGATTGAGCTCAGCCGTACTCAATCCGCCGGCCGTTGATATGGCTTCATCAATCCCGCGCAGCGCCTGAACCGGAATAGCCAGATTTTTAACGGAATCCGCAAATTTTTCCGCATCCTGAAATTCATCCTTTGTGGTAAACACCTTCAGCAGCGCCATTTCCGCGGGACTGAGGTTGAACAGCCGCGAATAGCTCTTACCGCCCGGCTCAGCATTTCCGAGCCGTTTCAGCAATGCCTCACGGTTCAGCACCGGTTTGAAATCGATGAATATCTCAACAGGGCAGCCTTCTTTCAGCCGCCTTCTGATGGCGGGGATCAGCGGATAAATTGCATACCCTTCAAGGCCATAATCGGATACAAGCGCCTCTCCCCTGCTTCTGTTCCCGTTGAAACTTACTGAGATGTTTTTCAGCGGTTTTCCGGCATGAAAATTCGCAATACTCTCAGGCCAGGAGATGTTTATCCCGCAGTTTGCAGGTTCAAACGGCACGGTTTCAATGTCGTGTCTGTTCAGCATGCCGGTCCATTTCCCGTCCGATCCGGTTTCCGGCCATGATGCTCCGCCCATTGCCAGCACCGCATAACCCGCCAGCCGTTCAACCCGGGTTCCCGCTTCTTCAAATTCAAAACGCATTTCCTTGTCAAAACCAATCAGGCGAACGCCGGTATGGATATGCGCCCCGCGGCTTTCCAGCGATTCAATGATTTTATCCAGCACCTGCCGGGCGGTAATTCCCTTTTCGGGGAACACCTTACCGCTGCTGCCGGTAAAGGTTGGAATACCGAGCGATTTCAGCCACTCCCGAAGTTGTTCCGGCCCGAAAGCATGCAGCACATCGTTCATAAATCCGGGAGGCGAGTACTTTTCAAGCAGTTCCGTACCGGTTCTCCGGTTGGTGATGTTCAGCCCGCCGCGTCCGGCCATCAGAAACTTCCGGCCGGGCATCTTCTCCTTTTCAAAAAGATGCACTTCGAACTTCTCCGCCAGTTTCCAGGCCGCCATCAGTCCCGCCGGACCGCCTCCGATTACAAAAACCCGTTCCTTTTGCATAGTTTGCAAATGTAATCACCTTTATATCACCCCATTACATCCCCACGGCAATCTGGCGGCTCGAGAATACCGGTAAGGAAATCCGCAAACCAAGCAACGGCTTTTTCTCTTTGTCAATTCCGGCATAGAAACTGAAATCATAAATGCTGTTGCCCAGTCCGTAACCCGCCTCCAGATGAACGCCTGCATGGGGAGTTGCCAGCGCCGCAACCGAAATATGGTCGCGCCACAACCGGTTCCTGATCAGCGGCACCCGCGTAAGCAACAGATATTTGGACAAATATTCGGCATAAACCCTGACCCAGGCATCATCGGTACTTTTCGCATAATAATCAATCAGATGAAAAGTATTGGAATAGTCCTTTCCGCTCAGAATCAGCGGCTGCGCATTGAAATGGGTAAAATCATCAAAATAAACCTGCTTTCTGCTCAGGTATTTGCCGAAAGCCGCTTCATAGCTCAGTTGTTCGCCGGGGCCCGTACTCACCCAATGCCGCAGTCCAAGGTCAACCCGCGTATAATCGGAAATAAACGAACCGGCAGGAATTGCCTTTCTGAAGCCTGCAAAAAACTCCGGCGCCCGGTTCAGGCCGGGTCGTGCAACCTTAACGCCATCCTTTATGAAATAAAATGGCATGGGTTTGTACGAAAATTCCATATCCAGGATCATATCCCGGTGGCGTTCCATCAGGTAGCCGGGATTATCGGGAAGGTTCGGGTCGTACTCACGCGAATCGCGGTAAAACAGCGAAAAGTTACTCCGGTTCTGAAGCTCGGAATTCTCCGAAAGAATCAAAGCCGTTTTCAGTTTCGCACCGAAAAACGGACGGATGGAATGATCGATCCTGATAAAATCGGAATGGTATAACCTGATCAGATTTTGCCTGAAAAGCAGGGATGAGAGCGCATCTTCGATGGGCATAGGCCCGCCTGCAGCATTGAAATCGGGATGCTCCGACCCTCCGCTCAGCTTCAGGCTGTTTTTCAAGGTTTTCTGTCCTTCAACACCCAGCGAAGCAGTCCACATAAGCGAACCCGAAGCAAAGCCATACGACGGCGATATGCCGGCATTAATTGTATATTTCCCTTTCTCTTTGTAATCAAGAGAAAAACGGCTGCCATAGTTAAACCCATCCACCGTACTGAACGACAAGCCGGTAAGATTCAAAAGGCCGTTTGTGGAGAAGCCGGCTTTTTCGCCAAGAGGATATCTTCCTCCGGTTAAAATCACCGGAAACAGCCTGTTGCTTCCTTCTCCGGGTCTGACCGAATCGCCCACTGCGGATTTGCGATGCGCCGGCTTTGGAGCACTTTGCTCAAACCCCTGAACCTCGACCGCTGACAGCGGAATCGGCCGTACCTGATTCCAGAAAGCGGTATCCGCCCTGCGGGCGTTGGAGTCAACGGTCATTTTATACCGTTCCGTAAATTCATGGTTATTCCGGAGCGAATCTCTGGCTTTCAGCTCAACCTTCTTTTGCTCTATCCTGGCAAGGCGGTATGCCTCTGAAGTTGTCGGCTCTGCTTTTGCTTTCAGCTTCTCCGATTTTTTATCCAGCCGGTCAATTTTCTGTGCAACGGCCGGTGATGCTGCCACCGGAACCTGAGGCGGCGGTTCAACCGAGGGGATAAGCGAAGTATTCACCGCCAGCGAAAGGTATCTGACGGAAGTATTGTACAGAAAATTGCCCGCATTGCCCAAAAGGTCAACATCCACCCTTACCCGGTTACTAACCGGCATCCATACCGACGGCTTCACCTCGCCATAGGTCTGCGAAAGCTGGATATCAACCCCAAGCTGCTCCTCAACCTTAATATCTATGCTGTGAATGCACCATAAACCATCCACGATAAAAACATGTCCGCGGACATATTTCGGGCCTTTCCCTTTCGGGATAATTCTGATTTTATTCACCAGTGCGTTCCCGTTGATTTCGGTGCCTTCGAGGCTGAAACGGTAATGGCTGAATGCGCCCGGCGCAAACGGCGACCATGCATTTACAAACGCATCGGGTTTATACAGGTTGCCATATATAAACCCGACCACTGCCGATGATTTGCTATCTTCATCGGTGGGAAAGTTGCTGCGGATCGATTTCACCCGCTGCTCCACTTTCGAGGGAGCGGTATAAATCACCTCATTCACCGATTCTTCCAGATAAACATCGCCCTCCTTAATTCCCGCCTCCTTCAGGTCTTCCTTCGCCATCCATTTTACCATGCGCGATATCTTACTGATTTCAAGCGTTCCGCGCAGATATACATCGGCTTTGTATCTGAGTACCATCCTGGCATATTCCGGAGCCTTTTTGATCACCTGCCGCATGATGCTGTAGGCAGGATCTTCGCCGCTGCTGCTTACCACCACCCCGGAAAGGTTGTAAACCATCGGCTTCAGTATAATCCGTAAGGGAATTGTTTTTTTCATTACGCTTACCTTCCGGGTTTCCGTCTGATAGCCCATGCTCTGGAAAACACAGGTATATTCGCCCGGTTCTAGCTTCAGCTCAAAACCGCCGTCCTGATTGGCTACCGTGCCAAACATCAGCTCTTTAACGAATACCGTTGCCCAGGGAACCGGCCGGCCCGCGTCATCGGCAATGGTCCCCGACAACTCCTGTGCCTGAAGGGATATGGTGTTTAGAATGATCAGAAGGGTAACAATCAGTAATTTATAGCCCATAAAGTGAAGGATATTTCGGAATTGCTCCGGCTTTATAACGGTTTTGCGAAGATAAAGTTACAGGTATATCCGATCAGCCGTGTGTTTTTTGATTTTTTTTAACCTTAATTAACAACAAGCGGCAAAACGGTTTCCACTGCGGATGAAACATCTCTTTTCTACACAAATTGTCTCTCTCTCCGGAAAAATTGATCTGTCAATTCAAATACGGTATTATCTTTGCGTAATACTTGTCATTCGTTTTTAATCGGGTTATTATTCCTGCTGATGAGATTCAAAACACTGTTTACCTTTATACTGCTGTTCCCCCTGATTATTCAGGCGCAACCCTGGAAATCGAAACCATTTTCCATTGGCGTGCTGAATAATGCAACCCTGCTGCCGCTGAAATCGCTGACGGCGCCGTTCAATCAGCCGTTGCATCCGGGAGCGGAACTTACCTATGAGTTTTTTGGCAGCGAAAATTTCAAAAATCCCATGTTCCGGAATGTGGACACCTACGCGCTTGGCGGACAGAGGGTTTATACCGGGAAATGGTTTCAGAACATTGGTGTCAGTTATTATTACCATCAGTTTGTTAGCCAGGCATTGCTTATAACAACAAAAGGCGGTTACAGGAAATATCTGGGCAAATTTTCGGCCGAAGCATCGCTGCATACCGGCTATATGCACTATTTCCCGCTTACCGAAGAGTTCAAAAACAAACCCGACGGAAGCTGGGTCAGCGCCACGCGTTATGGCCGGCCTCAGATGGTAGGCGGCGCCGGGATTGGAATCGGCTATGATGCAGGATATCACTACAATACCCGCCGGTTCTTCATCAATTACGATTTCAGGCTGCAGTTTCCGTTCGTTAAAAATTATGTCACCATCCTGCCTGGCGGAGTTCTTACGGCAGGCGTCCAGTTTACCCTATTTAAAAACCCGGGCAGCTTGTTGAAACCTGCCTCAAAAAGATTGGAATGTCCAGGCACCTTACCTACATTATTCTGATACTCACCCTATTGCTGTTCGGATGCAGCGCCGATGAGATTAAAAAGCCGGCAGTTCTTGACTGTCCGCTCGAAAACGATGCGTTGTACCGGACAAATTCAAAGAGTGCGGCTTATCAGGCCATCCTAGATGATTATACAACTCGCGGCCTTCCGGGAGTCTCACTGTTGGTAAAAGACAGCACCGGTTTCTTTATAGGCTCGGCCGGAATGGCCGATATTGCCGGCAAAATCCCCATGCAGCCGTGCCATGTATCGAAAATCGCCAGCGTAACCAAAATGATGCTCGGCGCTGCCATTTTCAGACTACAGGAGAAGGGTGTTCTGTCGCTGAACGATCCGGTAAGCAAATACATCCCACCCGCAACCCTGAATAAAATCAGCAACGGCAAGGCACCGCTTACCATACGCAACCTGATGAACCACACCAGCGGATTTTACGATGTAATCAGCGACCAGAACTTCTATCTGCAGGTGCTGAACGATCCCACCCACAAGTGGAACGCTGACGAGTTGCTATCATACACCTACGGCAAACCGGCCATGTTCGACTTTCAGCCCGCCGATACCGCAGGCTATTCAAACACAAACTATCTGTTGCTCAGTATGGTCATTGAAGCGGCCGCCGGCATGCCGCATGCACAGGTGCTGCGAAAGGAGATTTTCGATCCGCTCAATATGGCCGATACCTGGTATTACATCCACGAACAGCTGCCGGAGAATAAACTGGCGCGCGGTTATTTCGACCTTTACAACATCAACAAACTGGAAGACCTTACCAACTGGAATACCGGCAGCGGCAACGGCTACGGCGGTGTCTATTCAACGGTGTGGGATATGTACCTGTTTGCCGATGCCCTCTTCGTTTCCAAAACACTGCTTTCACAGGAATCGCTTGACGAGATGCTGGTTTTTCATCCGGTAATTGAAAGCCGCAAGCAGCTTGGCGTGGCCTGTTTTAAAGATTTTATCGACATCGGTGGCCCCGAGGATTTTGCGTGGGGACATCGCGGAAGGGATTTGGCTTACAGCGCCGATCTGTTTTACTTCCCCGAACACGGCACCATCATGGCCCTGATCGTCAATTACGGAACCGACGGAAACAGCAGGCTAAGGCCGGTATTCCAGTCGATGCGCGACAAACTGGCCATGAAAATCATTCAGCAGTAACAGTCATTTACTGAAAAGAAACAGGCAGATATGCATTGCACATACCTGCCTGTTTTGGGTTGGAACCGGGGAATGGTTTAGTTTAAAAGCAAACAGGAGTACTCCCCGGAAATAAGGTTGGAAACAACGACCAAAGCTTTTGAATAATTCAGCAGATTCCTGACTACCGACTCGCTCGGCGATGCATTCTTAGGGCTTGTCCTGATCTTTTTATGGCTGTACCCTTCAGTTAACATCAAAGAATCGTGTGAATGATTGTGATTGGTAAAGTCTTTTGCCATAGGCGCCAAATGTTCGGTTTTTAACTGATTTCAGTATAGTAACGACAGGAAAATTCATTTATTACTTATGATTCACTTTTTTTCAGTCATTGTCAGATAAAAAAATCACAACCTTTTAACTTCCAATCATTTAATCAGAACAAAAACCCGTCAACCCAAGAAAAAGGGATAAAAAAACGGAGGGTGCCACCCCTCCGTACTCAAACATGAAAACAAGAAAAATCAGACAGACAAGGTGATTTCGTTTTTCTCAATCATCTTCCTGAGGTTAATCAGTGCATAGCGCATCCTGCCCAGGGCCGTATTGATACTTACATCTGTCTGTTCGGCAATCTCTTTGAAACTCATATCGGCATAGTGCCTCATAATCAGCACATCGCGTTGCTCAGCCGGCAGATAATCAATCAGCGAGCGCAAATCCTGATGGATCTGCTCGGTAATCAGCCTGTCCTCAAACGATTCGTCATAAATCCTGAGGTTATCAATAAGGTTGAAGTCATCGTGCTGATTGTCCACAATCGGCAGGCGCCTCGATTTCCTGAAATGGTCAATCACCAGATTGTGTGCAATGCGCATCACCCACTGGATGAATTTGCCCTCTTCCTTATAGGCACCGGCTTTCAGGGTATTGATTACCTTGATGAAGGTATCCTGAAAAATATCATCAGCATGTTGTTTATCCTTAACAACCATGATGATGTATGAGAATACTTTATTCTTGTGACGGTGAATCAGCTGTTCCAGAGATAGTTCATTACCGGAAATATACCTGTTAATCAGCTCCTGATCGCTAATTGACTGGGCACTCATAACGCCTCCTTCTTTTAGTAAATGAAAGCGTAGAGGTCTATCCGATAATTTTCTCCTATGGGTTGGTTAAACAAAAATGAACAGCCGGGATTTTTGACAGTTACCCCTGCATTAGGGTACAAATATACGGCATTTAAAATAACAAAATCAAGTCCCGGCGTAAATTTTCTCTAATTTTGTTGTCTCAAGTGCTGAAATTAACATGACAATTGACGAAACAGCGGTTAAAAATCCTGATACACATATCCTGATTAAAGGAGCTAAAGTACACAATCTCAAGAATATATCCCTGGCCATTCCGCGCAATCGCTTTGTGGTGATTACGGGTTTGTCGGGTTCCGGAAAATCTTCACTTGCATTCGACACTTTGTATGCCGAAGGGCAGCGCAGGTATGTTGAAAGCCTCAGTTCCTATGCCCGGCAATTCCTTGGCCGTATGAGCAAACCGGAAGTGGAATACATAAAAGGCATTGCCCCTGCCATCGCCATCGAACAGAAGGTAAATACCCGCAACCCAAGATCCACCGTAGGAACCTCAACGGAAATTTATGAGTACATCAAACTGTTGTACGCCCGGATTGGGAAGACCTATTCTCCCGTTTCCGGGAAACTGGTAAAAAGGGATTCCGTTACCGATGTAACCGATTATCTCGAAAAACTTCCGGAAGAAAGCAGGGTCACCATTATGTGCCGGCTGCTGCTGAAGCACGACCGTACCCTTGAAACCCAGCTCGCCATCCTGCTGCAGCAGGGATTCAGCAGAATCAAGTACAACGGCACCTTCGAGCGGATTGAGGAGATTTTAAAACAAGGCTCTGTCGAGCCGAAAGAGTACCATCTGGTCATCGACCGCCTTACCATCCGCCCCGATGACGGCGACCTCAGGCAACGCCTTGCCGATTCGGTGCAAACCGCTTTCTACGAAGGCGATGGAGAGTGCATCTGCGAGATTGAATATGAAGGCAAATTAAGAAAAGAGGTCTTTTCGAACCGTTTTGAAGCGGATGGCATCACCTTTCAGAAGCCGTCGCCCAACCTCTTCAGTTTCAACAATCCTTACGGAGCATGCAAAACCTGCGAAGGCTTCGGCAATGTTATCGGCATCGATCCCGATCTGGTAATTCCGAACAAAAGCCTTTCCATTTATGAAGACGCCGTTGCCTGCTGGCGGGGCGAAAAACTCAGTGAGTGGAAAGACGAGCTGGTTAAGAATGCCTATAAATTCAGCTTCCCGGTACACAAACCCTGGTATGAGCTCACTCCGGAGCAGCAGCAACTGGTGTGGGACGGCAATAGCTATTTCGGAGGCATACACGCATTCTTCAGATATGTAGAGGAACAGACCTATAAAATACAATACCGGGTTATTCAGTCGCGCTACCGCGGCAAAACCCTGTGCCCTGAATGCAAAGGCACCCGGCTGAGGGCAGACGCCAATTATGTGAAGGTTGGCGGGAAAAGCATCAGCGAAATCGTACTGATGCCGGTTTCCGAAACCTATCAGTTCTTCAATAATCTGGAACTCAGTGATTTTGAAAAGGCCGTTGTGAAGCGTCTGCTGCAGGAAATCTCGAACCGCCTCCGCTTTTTGTGTGATGTGGGGCTGGGTTACCTTACCCTGAACCGTTTGTCATCCACCCTTTCGGGCGGCGAATCACAGCGCATCAATCTGGCTACCTCGCTGGGAAGCAGCCTTGTAGGCTCCATGTACATTCTGGATGAGCCGAGCATCGGTCTTCACTCGCGCGACACCCAGCGACTGATAAAGGTGCTGAGGCAGCTTCAGCGGCTGGGAAACACCGTAATCGTTGTGGAACACGACGAAGAGATCATGCACGCCGCCGACCACCTTATTGATATAGGCCCGGGTGCGGGCGAAAACGGCGGCCGGATCATGTTCGAAGGAAGTTTTGACCGGCTTATTAACGAAAAGGAGAGCCTTACCGCCGGATACCTGACCCACAGGCTGGCCATTCCTGTGCCGGCAACCCGCCGCAAGTGGAGAGACAGCATCACCCTCACGGGCGTAAGAGAAAACAACCTGAAAGGCATTACTGCCAGATTTCCGCTAAATATTCTGACTGCGGTAACGGGTGTGAGCGGTTCAGGAAAAACATCGCTGGTAAAACGGGTACTCTATCCGGCTTTGAAGAAAATGTATGGCGGCTATGGCGAAGCAACCGGCCAGTTCGATCAGATAAGCGGCGACTATAAGAAAATAAGTGAAGTGGAGCTCGTGGACCAGAACCCCATCGGAAGGTCAACCAGGTCGAATCCGGCAACTTATGTAAAGGCTTTCGACGACATCAGAGCATTGTTTGCCGATCTGCCACTGGCAAAAACGCGGGGATACAAACCGGGGTTCTTCTCATTCAACATTGAGGGCGGTCGTTGCGAGGAGTGTCAGGGTGAAGGAGTTGTACAGATTGAGATGCAGTTTATGGCCGACATCCACCTCGCCTGCGAAAGTTGCAAGGGAAAACGATTCAAGGACGAAGTGCTTGAGGTGACCTACCACAATCTGAGCATTTCCGACATCCTCGACCTCACCATCGATCAGGCAATTGAGTTTTTCAAAAAGCATAACGACGGCTCCGGCATTGGAAACCGCATTCTGACCAAACTTCAGCCGCTGGCCGATACCGGCCTCGGATATCTGCGCATGGGGCAGTCGTCAGACACGCTCAGCGGCGGAGAAGCTCAGCGCATCAAGCTTGCCAGCTTCCTGGTGAAAGGGACTTCCGACAGCCCTACCCTGTTTATTTTCGACGAACCGACCACCGGCCTGCACTTTCACGACATCAACAAACTGCTGGCATCGTTCAATGCACTGATTGCCAAAGGGCACAGCATTATCGTAATTGAACACAACATGGATGTTATCAAGTGCGCCGACTGGGTTATTGACCTCGGCCCGGAAGGCGGAAACGATGGAGGCAATATTGAATTTGAAGGGACTCCCGAAGAGCTGGCTAAACTGGAAATCTCATATACAGGACAATTTCTGCAACGAAAACTCAAAGAAGCAAATCTGCAATAAACCGTTTCATTTCACATTTCAAAGTGTTTCCTGAAAAAGCGGGAAGGCATGCAAACGGCTGTTGTGTGATATTTATTTGAAGTTTTTCGGGGATTTACCGAAAATAAACATCTGAAAACCTGTTACATTTCATAAAATTACGCATAAACATTAAAACATTCCTTTGAATTTAAAAGGAAATGTTAACTTTGGTTTCTCAAACAGGGTAACATTATTTTTAAGATATTGCTGCCCAATAGCATGGCTATCAAG
>LUZO01000162.1 GCA_001603685.1 Bacteroidales bacterium Bact_23 | reverse complement strand
TTACGGTACACCAGCTTCCCGTTGAACGGACAACAATTCCTTCAGATAAACCCATATCTTCTTAAATTACAATTATTCTGCGCTGAAATCATTGCTGCAAACCTGATAATCTGCATTCATCAATCAGACCTGAAATATTTGCTGCAAAATAAACAATTAACGGCTCAAAAAAAGCATTTTTTTTTATATTTGCCAATGTAAGGAGGATAGTCGTGTAAATTGATGATATATTCCTGCAATATTTCAATTCCTTACAGGACACCGTCTTAATTTTATTGTCTTGTAAATCCGAACCCGATAGAACCACTCTAATTATCCAGTTATGGCAAATTATTCTGTTTTACTGATTTCTCCGCTACTATTTATTGCGCTGTATCTTTTCCTGAAGTACAGGTATCCGAAAGGTGAATTCAGGCAATTTTTCAGGGCTTTTATTTATGGATTGATAATTGCCATCCCACTTGCGCTTCTTGATCAGTTTGCTCATTTTCTGAATATCGACGGAGCCCTGAGCCTCCGCAGAATGGCGGTTTACTCTTTTGTAATTATTGGTTTCGCCCATGAGTTATTCAAATTTTTGCCTCTTCATTTCGATATTGCCCGCAAAAAAGTAATCAAAGGCTCAGCCGATGGCATTGTCTATTCCATGGCCATAGCACTCGGACTTACCACGCTTTTTGCGGTTTATTACCATTTTCTCGGCAATCATGTTGAAGGCAACCTTATTTATCTGATTGCAATTGGTCCGATGAATGCTCTTTTTGCCGTTATCCTTGGTTTTTTTGCCGGAATGGGAATCATGCGTAAAAACCGCTTCGTCGATTCCATGACAGGCCTGGGCGCCGCCTCATTCTTTCACGGGGTATTCCGCTTCACCCTGCTGAGCAACGACCCTCTGTTTTTTGCCGTATTTGCACTCGGCACCCTGCTTATTGCCGTTATTCTGATCAATCGCAGCCGCTATGTGCGGAGCGATCTAAAGTAAACGGTACATTTTTCCGGGAAGGCTCCTTACAATTCCTTCAAACTCAAGGTTCAGCAAAGCCGCTGCAACCCTGCTGGTCTGCATTCCCGAACCTATGCATATCTTGTCCATACTGCAGTCGCCATGCTCTTTCAGGATGTTGACCACCGCCTCTTCATCGGGCTGAAGCTGAACAAACAGTTTCCGCTGGGTGGCTGCCGGCTTAACATCGGGTCGGTTCCAGCCCATAATGTAAAGGATATCCTCGGCCGATTGCACCATTGCCGCACGGTTGGTCTTAATCAGATTGTTGCATCCTTCCGACATGGCATCGCCAATGCGCCCGGGAACGGCAAACACATCGCGGTTGTATGAGTTGGCTATATCCGCGGTGATCAGTGCGCCGCCCTTGCTTCCGGCTTCCACCACAATGGTTGCATCGGCCAGCCCGGCTATTACCCGGTTTCGTTTGGGGAAGTTCTCACGATCGGGATTGCTGTTGCTCATAAATTCGGTAACCAGTCCGCCCTGCTCCTGCATACGCTGGGCTAGATTCATATTCTGCGGCGGATAAACCCTGTCGAGGCCGTGCGCAAGCACTCCGGCCGTTTTCAGCCCTTCATCAAGCGCAGTTCTATGGGCGCAGGTATCTATTCCGAATGCCAGTCCACTAACTACCAGAACATTAAGATCCTTCAGGCCGCTCACCAGCCTGCGGCACATTTCCCGCCCGTAATCGGTTGCCCTTCGGGTTCCAACCACGCTCACGATACGCGGAGCGTTGAAATCGGCATTTCCCAGGGTATAAAGCAGCACCGGGCTGTCGGCGCAATGCCGCAACCGCTCCGGATAACCCTTTTCGGTATAAAAAAGTGGTTTGATGCCGTATTTTGTAACAAACTCCACCTCTTCGGCCGCCCTTTCCATCACATGGCCGCTGCTGAGTATCACCCCGATAAGATATTCGCCGATTCCGGGAATTTTTGAAAGCGCACGCTTATTTTCCCTGAAAACCGCTTCAGGGCTGCCGGTGTAGGAAACAAGCTTCTTTGCATTAATGTCGCCAATTCCCCTGATCAGGGTCAGTGCTATCTGATAAAGTAAGGCGTCTGTATCCATAAATTATATGTCGGGGCGAAATTTACTGAATCCGGAATTTGCCGTATTCTATGGAAATCTTTGGCGGATAAAGATACGAAAAAACGAAACCGCTCGTAATCCCGCCTCTTTTGACTTTCACTGCCGATGAGTTTATATATTTGCAAAAAACAGGAGATGGAGCCAAAGAAACCGCGAATTCTTGTCTGCCCGCTCGATTGGGGACTGGGGCATGCCACGCGCTGCATCCCGGTAATCAGGGCGCTTGCCGGCGCCGGAGCCGTGCCGGTAATCGCTTCCGACGGCCGCCAGCTCACCCTGCTGCGCACCGAATTCCCCGATGCCGAATATGTTGAACTGCCGGGATATAGAGTCAGGTACAGCGCAAAAGTTCCAGCGGCACTTTTCCTGCTGCTGTCAGTTCCGCGTCTGTTGCATGCCGTTTTCCGTGAGCATCGCAAACTTAAAAAGCTGGTCAGGGAATTGAACATTGATGCGGTAATCTCCGACAACCGATACGGATTGTGGCACCGCCGCATTCCCTCCGCACTAATCACCCATCAGCTGAACATCATACCACCGCCGCTTCTGCGTGTGTTTGCACCGTTGCTAAGACAGGCCACGCGGTTTTTCATCCGCCGTTTCGATGAGTGCTGGGTTCCAGATTTTCCAGGTACGCCCAACCTCTCCGGAAAGCTGTCGCATGGAAGTAACATTCCGGCAAACACCCGCTACATTGGCTTGCTGAGCCGCTTTTCAGGGATGAGCACAGGTAACGACACCGCTAAGGAATATGATATTCTGGTGCTTGTATCAGGGCCTGAGCCTCAGCGATCCATCTTCGAAAATCTGCTGAAGGAGCAGTTGCCGCTGCAACGAAATCGCTGTCTGCTGCTGTCAGGAACCCCGGAAAATCAGGAGATCCGCGCCATAAAACCCGGGCTGGATGCAGCCGGACATCTGCCTGCCGGACAACTGGAGGCGCTGCTCAGAAACGGGCCACTGGTCATAGCCCGCTCAGGTTACTCAACCCTGATGGATCTGGCTTTCACGGGAAACAGAGCCATTCTGGTGCCAACGCCCGGCCAGACAGAACAGGAATACCTTGCCGGATTTTTAGACAATCAGGGATTTTTCACCACCTGCCGGCAATCGGATCTGAATTTGTCAATTGCCGTTGAAAAGGCAATGATGCGACCCGGCCTGAATCTGAAACACGCCAATGGCATGTTAACCAAAACCATTAAAGACTTCATCGCAAAGCGCTGACAGGGAGCTTTAAAAAGCATTTTATGATCCTCTTATCAAAACGCAATTCCGCAGCGAAGTTCACATATACCGAAGCATCACAGCCAACAGACGCCTGACAATCCGGCTCTTGCACCCACTTTCAGAAATTCCGGCGGCCATATACTTCTTTATTCCTTACTTTTGCATCCAAAATTCCATTACTATGCTTCTCAATTATATTACCTGGAATGTCAGCCCGCTTTTTTTCCGCCTCGGAAGCCTTCAGGTGAGGTGGTACGGTTTGTTTTTCGCACTTGCCTTTTATCTCGGGTATGTTATCCTCGAAAAGGTGGTATTCAAGCGCGAGGGATTGCCCACCGGCCTGCTCGACCGCCTTGCCATGTATGTGGTGATAGCCACCGTAGTGGGCGCCCGCCTTGGCCATGTGCTGTTTTATGAACCCGCATCCTACCTGCGCGACCCGGTCAGTATCCTGAAAATATGGGAAGGAGGCCTGGCCAGCCACGGAGCGGCAATCGGAATCCTGATTGCACTCTGGCTATTTGCGCGGAATTCCGGAAAAACCTATTTATGGACGGTTGACCGGCTGGTAATTGTGGTAGCGCTCGGCGGCTTCTTCATCAGGATGGGAAACCTTATGAACAGCGAGATTTACGGCCATTACACTTCTCTGCCCTGGGGCTTTATCTTCACCCGGAACGGCGAAACCCAGCCCAGCCATCCCACCCAGATTTATGAGGCACTTTCTTACCTTATCCTCTTTTTTGTACTTCTCAGGTATTACATCCGGAACTACAAAACCATGAAGGAGGGCTTTATTTTCGGCGTATTCCTGATTGCGCTTTTCGGCATCCGCTTCCTGATTGAGTTTGTAAAGGAGCCTCAGGTAGCATTCGAACAGTCAATGACCCTGAATATGGGACAATGGCTGAGCATTCCTTTTGTTCTGGCAGGCATCTGGCTGCTGTGGCGCACCGATAAAAAACAGGTGCAGATTAAAAAATAACAGCCTGAAGCAAAAAGCCTTCGTGCTGCCAACGGCAACTTTTCATTCCATCATAAAAAAAACAAACACCGGTTGATTGATCAGCCGGTGTTTATTTTTTAAATGATTCCGTCTTCTAATTGAAGATATCTTTAAGATCTTCCGGAATCATCATTTTCGATTTGAATTCATCCAGAATCTGCCTTTGTCCGTAGGTTTCGGCCCATTCCCAGATTCGCGACATTACAGCATAAGCCTGCATGCTTTCATCGTGGTAAACAGACGCAAATTCAGGCGACAAGGCATTGTAATAGTTCAGATTTTCAACATAAATGTTGCCAAGAGTCCGCATAAGATCATTCCCTTTATCGAAAGCGCCGGCTTTGTAGTAAACCTCAACAAGCGGCAGGGAGTAATAATCATAGGTGATTTTATTGTTGGGGAACTCCAGTTGACAACGGTCGGCAACTGCAACGGCCTCGGCGTTTTTACCCTTTCGCTGCAGCGCCTGAGCAAGCCGCATATAATTCTGCTTCGGCATAATTGAGTTCCGGTAGCTTTCGCGGTCAACATAAACGCCCGGTTTGTTCAGGTTTCCCCACTTGCTTTTGTTCATCAGCAGATCGTAGGTGGCTTCTGTATCAATACCGCCCATTCCCGGAACATAATCTTCGGCCAGGACAGGAACGAATTTGTAAACCACGCCGGTAAGGTGGCAGTACTTATCAATATCAACCACACTGCTCACACTCGACGGACTGGCAAAGTATAGCGGGCGTTCCCAGTTGCTGGATGCCATAAAATCGAGCAGCATCAGATCGTTTTTGTAAATCACATTACTCTTGATGTCCCACTCAATCACGGGAACGATTTTATCGGCCATATAGGCCGGCACAACGCCATTTTTAACAGCCCGTGCCGAGTCAACGGTTAGTTTAATCTTTTTAGTGGGCAGGTAATTGATCTTCTCACCGGTCATAAGGCTCACTTTACTTTTGGGTGAATCGCTGGCAATAAAATCAATAACTTCCTTCAGTTCAATCCTATCCTGAATTTCGCGCTGAGCAAAATAACGAACATACTCATTCACTCCTTTATTATATTGATCGGGTCTAAGGGTAAACGGCAGCGGTTCCGAATCATAAATTTTTCTTGCGAGCTGATGCACATACCAGTCGCCGGATGAAAGCATGTAATTTACTACCCTTACATCGGTGCGCACCCCTTCAACCTCCTGAGCATACCACAACGGGAAGGTATCGTTGTCGCCGTTGGTAATCAGGATGGCATTTGGTGCACATGAGTTCAGATAGTTTGCCGCAAAGTCGCGGGCTGCATATTTATCGGCACGGTTGTGGTCGTCCCAGTTCTGGGCAGCCATAATTACAGGCACGAGGAGTAGCGTTAAAACCGTAACACCGGCCGCACTCACAGGCTCATTTACTTTCAGTTTTTTAGTCAGAAACTCATACAACGACAGCACGCCAAGTCCGATCCAGATGGCAAAGGCATAAAACGACCCCACATAGGCGTAATCCCTTTCGCGCGGCTGGAACGGCGTTTGATTCAGATAAAGTACAATGGCGATACCCGTCATAAAGAACAGCAGGGCAACTACCAGGCCATCCTGATAGTTCCGGCTGAAGTGATAAAGCATGCCAATAAGCCCCAGAATCAGCGGAAGCAGGTAATAGGTATTGTGTGCCGGACTTTGCATGCTCTGCGGCAGATCGCTTTGTTTTCCAAGCCGCATCTCATCCAGAAACTTAATGCCACTCAGCCAGTTACCATTCTTTATGCCGCCGTGCCCCTCAATGTCGTTCTGTCTTCCGGCGAAATTCCACATAAAGTAGCGGAAATACATGTGGCCAAGCTGGTAATCGAACAGAAAACGGAGGTTCTCGCCAAAAGTGGGCTTAATAATGGTTTCCTGTTCGCCGCTGTTATTCAATGCTATGATGGGAATGCCCTTCACTTTGCCCCAGCTCTTATATGCTCTTATATGGTTCTCCTGCGAGCTCCACATTCGCGGGAAAATGGTGGTAAAATCCTGGTTGTAGTTAGGTTCCGACGATTTTCTTTCGTCAGTAATCACATATTTACCCGCAGCCTTATCGCGGATATAAATGGGCGATCCGTCCACAAAAGGATTCTGAGGATCGAGCGGAGTACTGTAATACTGACCGTGGAAAAGCGGCCAGGTTCCGTACTGCTCGCGGTTCAGATACGAAAGCAGGCCAATGGCATCATCCGGATTGTTCTCATTGATGGGCGTATTGGTATTGGCTCTGATTACCAGCATCAGGAATGATGAATACCCGATCAGAATAAAGGTAAGCGACAGCAATGCCGTATTGGCAATCAAACGGCTGCGACGGCGGGTATAGCGCAACCCGAAATAAAGCCCGGCTGCAATTAGTAAAAAGTAAACAATGGTACCCGAATTAAATGGCAATCCGAATCCGTTCACGAACAGGAGCTCGAATTTGCCGGCCAGGTTAACCGCCCAGGGAATAATGAGATACATGATCAGCGCCAGCAAAACGATTGAAACAACGCCGGTTGTGATGACACCTTTTGCCGTTGGCTTGAATTTTTTGAAATAATAAACAAACGCAATGGCCGGAATGGCAAGCAGATTAAGCAGGTGCACCCCGATAGAAAGTCCGACCAGATAGGCAATCAGAACCAGCCAGCGGATGCTGTGCTTTTCGTCGGCATTTTCCTCCCACTTGAGAATGGCCCAGAATACCACAGCCGTAAAGAAGGACGACATGGCATAAACCTCGCCCTCAACAGCCGAGAACCAGAATGAATCGGAAAAGGTGTAGGCCAAAGCTCCTACCACTCCGCTTCCCATAATGGCAATCAGGTTTCCGGTTGTCATTTCTCCATTTTTTACCATAATTTTCCTGGCAAGATAGGTAATGGTCCAGAACAGGAACAGAATGGTAAATGCGCTTACCAGCCCCGACATAAAATTGATCATGTAGGCAATTTTGCCGGTATTCCCGAAAGCAAACAGGGTAAAGAAACGGCCAATCATCTGAAACAGCGGCGCTCCCGGCGGATGACCCACTTGCAATTTATAGGCTGTGGAGATGTATTCACCGCAATCCCACCAACTTGCTGTCGGCTCAAGAGTAAGGGTATAAACAACAAGGGCTATGGCAAATACAACCCAGCCAATTAGGTTGTTGATCTTTCTGTAATTTGTCATCCGGTTAATTTATAGGTTAAAAAAACGCAATCATTCACGGAAACAATGCCTGAAAACATATCTTCCGGCCTGAAAATCAAGGAATCGCTCCTGAAATGCCGTCGCATTCCAAAGCGGGGCGAAGTTAGTAATTTTAAAATAATTGTTAAAACAGAAATAGTTACAATTATTGTGAAAACTAAAAGGAGTTGCATTTATTGCCTGATTATCCGCTCTCCGCCTTCCGGTTTCTTATTTCCGAAAACACTTTTACAGTGCAAAACATCAGCATCAATACGGCTTTTTTTCATTTTTCCTGTCAGATTACAACGGTTTATTTTGATTTGTATCCGGGTTCTCACCACTCAAAACGCTGTAATTCAAAATTTCTGCCGGATAAATATTAAATAATTCCTCTTTTTTTTCATCATTCTCGAAAAAATGCCTATTTTTGCACCCTCTTAAAAGAGAGCTAATCTGTCCGATGGTGTAAAGGCAGCACAAGAG
>LUZO01000161.1 GCA_001603685.1 Bacteroidales bacterium Bact_23 | reverse complement strand
CAATCATCCAAAACAGACCTATCGACTTTTCGGAGTGGACTCAAGATTTGAAGATTTGCAGTCCCGGCCGGTGGCCGTGACATTTGCAGCCTCCGCCGCTGGCGTCGGCATTTGCACCAGCCGCCTGTGGCGGATGCAGCGCCTGACGGCGCTCCGCCGCGGCAGATGCCCCGTCTACGGCAGATTTGACCTTGGTCCGCCGCGGCGGATTAGAAATTGGAAATTAGACCTTCTCCTACTTCCTACCTCTTACCTCTTACCTCCTACCTCTTACCTCTTACCTCTTACCTCTGACCTCCGGCCTAAAACGCAAACGACACCCCGGCCAGCGCATTAAACCGGTATCCGGGATAGTTGTACCACTGGTAGGCGCGAACGCCGAGGATGTTATTCAGATTGAGGAATGCCGATAGCTGACGGGTGTAGCGGTATTCCAAACCCAGGCTCAGGTCGGTATAACCTTTCATCTGGTGGGCGGTAACGGCTTTTTCATCATCCTGAACCATGGCATACTGCCTGCCTTTTGCGGTGAGCGTTGCCCTGGCGATGACCTTGTTTCCGATGTTGTAGTACCCTTCGGCGCCCAGGGTTGCCACCGGTTTGTGCCAAGCCTGTAGCTCATTTTCGGGGTTCCACTTCTCGAATGCAGCATATGCCTTTACTTTTATCCGCTCGGCGGTATGGTATTCCGCTTCGAGGCGACCTGAAACAAATCCGGCGTCATCGTAAACGGGCAGAAAGCGGTTGTAGGGGATCTGTGAGAAGTCGTTGACAAAGAACACGGCATCGCCCACAAAGCCCGTCCGGAATGACGCATACACATTCACATGCTTACCGGCTCTGGCTGCGGCTCCGGCGTAGAATACAAACCGCTCGCGGGTATATCTTACCGGCACCACCGACTGAATAAACGGGTTTATTTCCGAAAGTGCATCAAATCCCTGACGGGTAACTCCGCCGGTAATTCCGGCATAGATGCCGAGCGCATCCTCAATCAGTTTCAAACGCGCTTCGGCAAAGGGGAAGAGGTAGGCTTTCGAAACCGAATCGCCGGCAAAGCTGAAATCGATACCGGCTTTGAAATAATACTCGTTGAACTCGGTGGCGATAAACGGCCTCACGCTTATCAGCGTGGAATTCTGGGTAACCACGGTATCCTTATGATTTACAAAGCCTACGGAAACATCGAGTCCAAGCTGCTGGTAGTCGGTGAGATCAAAAAGTTCAAAGCGGCGGTCGGCAGCGCCCCTGATGCTGATTCCGGTTTCGCGGGTTTCGAATTTATCGCTTACACTGGCGACCGAGAATGCGAGGCTGTGGTTCAATTTGTCGTCTTCGGTATAGTTCGAGTTGAAGGCCGCCGATGCGTTCAGCCTGTTGAAGCGCTGTTTGAGGTCGTCCTCATTGAATACCGTTTCAAACATCCGTGGGTCGAATCCGTAATGATGCACCACATTCCGCCTGAATCTCAAACCGGCGCTCAGCGTATGCTGGTCGAAAAATTTGCGTCCGTGAAGCTGAATCAAGTTAACGCTGTTTGAGCTTTTCAGATGGTCCTCAATGGTTCCCGATGATGAGAGGTGTTTTGCATGTACGCCAAGCTGATGCGACTTCGACTGCAGCGAATTGGCCCACAGCTCCGCATAGGGAGTGGTGTAATTTCCCATCCCGCCCCTGATGTAATTGCGGGTGAGGCTTTTCTTCGGCTCGCCCACCAGCTTCACGGCAGAAATCGCCTCGGGCTGCAGCTTAGTCTCCATGGGCGACGGCTTAACCGAATAGGTCATCTCCGGCATCTTTACCTCCGTTTCGGAGGCAGCAGGATTGATGTTGATTTTATTGAAGTCGGGGATGGACGGTTCATATTTGGCCACCACGGTAACCTGCTCGTTGATCACCTGCCCGGCGGCTTTGTTAAGGGCTCCCACGGCGATTATCAGCAGCAGTGCCGACAGCAGCGGCTGAAGTTGAATGAAACGGTTGCTGATGTTCATATATTTTTTCATTTCCGGTCGCTTTCTTTGTTATTTGCTTTCAACTGTCAAAATTACGGACTATCGGATAAAAATCCCTTCATCGTCGTCGTATGCCCTTCCGGCGGGCTGTGCGGCTTCCTCATCCCTTTTTATCTTATTGAGCTTGTCAGTGGCCACTTTCCTGAGGTCATCGCCATCATAGTTGTCGATGATGCTCTGCAGGGTCTGTTTTGCCTGGAAGAGGTTTCCGGTTTTGGTATAGACATCCGCCAACAGGATGAACGAACGGGCCACCCAGTAGTCGTATGAAGCAAAATCGCCGGTCAGGCGGAAGATCTGCGATTCGGCAGTTTTGTAGTCCTTCATCTCGTAGCTGATGGCGGCCAGGTTATAGAGCGCTTCCGCTCCGGCTTCGCCCTGCGAAAGTTTCAGCACCGATTCAAAAGAGCCTCTGGCCTGCTCGTAGCGGTGCAGCGCGACCATCGATTTTCCGATGGTGAGATGGGCTTCAGCCGCCAGGTTGGGTGAAAGCTTTTCGCTCTCCAGCACCTTCTGGCCTTTCTGGATGGCAACGCCATGATTTCCAATCTGATAATTGCAGCGCATCTGGCCAAGGTATGACTCCTGCAGGTTGGCCTGACTTTCGGCATTCTCTTCCAGTTTCTCATACATCAGCAGCGCTTTTGAATAATCCTTCATCCGGTAAAGGATTTCCGAAGCCCTCAGCGCCGAGTTCTCGGTGTATCCGGTACGGGGTTTCGAGAGGATGTATTCATAACTTGAGAGGGCCTCGGCGTGGCGACCGGCGCGGGTTTCGCAATCGGCCCTGAAATAGTGTGCCTTGATGGAGAATATGCCGTTGGGGAATTTCTCGAGGTAGGAGGCAAAACCGGGGGCCGCCTTCTCGCAATCGCCGCTCATATAGCGGTTTTCCACGGCAATAAAGGTGAGTGAATCCTGCTCGGAGCGGGTAACATTCGCAAACGGAATGTCTTTGGAGTAATCCATAAAGGTATCTACCTGATTCAGATCCACATAGATATTTTTGATAATGGCCAGTGCTTCGCGCGATTCCGGGGTTGCGGGATAGTCCTTCACCACCTTCTTGAAAGTTTCAAGCGCCTGCTGATCGCGGTTGGTGTTGTAATAGATCAGCCCGATGTTCAGCAGCGAGCGCTTTACAAAGCTGCTGTTTGGATGCTCGCTGATCAGCCCGTTGAAGGCTTTCGCCGCCTCTTCGTTCTTTCCCAGCGTCATCAGCGCCTGCCCCACTTCAAAGCGGGCGTCGTCGTTGTACTGCGAGCGCGGGAAATCGGTCATCAGCCGCTGGAGCGAAGCCACCTTCTGGTTTACATTACCGGTAACTCCCAAAGCCAGCGATTTCTGGTAGATGGCATAGTCGGCATCGGCGCCGCGGGCGTTGATGACCATATCGTACTGCTGAATGGCATCCTGATACTTTTTCTGCATGAAGTAGCAATCGGCAAACCGCAGGCGGGCATCGTTCAGCATATTCCGGTCGGCGGGGCGGTTCTCGATGAAGCGGTTGAAGGCCTGGCCCGCTTCGCCGTATTTTTTCTGCTTCAGCAATGCATAGCCAAGGTTGTAGTCAACTGAATTATAGCCCGTATGGCTCTTTGCTGCCGGCATTGCCATGAAATTGCGGTAATAGGTGGCAGCCTGATCGTACTGTTTCAGCCTGAAATATGATTCACCGGTCCAGAAAGTAGCTCCGGCGGCTATGGCGGGGTCGTTTTTAATCTCAATCGATTTCCTGAACATCCCTACGGCATCGAAAAACTGGTTGTCGGCAAACAGTTCAAGTCCGCGGTAATAGGTAATTTTCCGGTAAATTTCATCCTGCTGTGGGGTGCGTTGCTTCACATTTTCGAGGGTGGCAAGCGCCTCCTTGTAGTTGCGCGTCACCAGATAGAGGTTTGCCAGATAGGTATAGGCTTCGTCGCGCCTGGGTGATGAGGGATATTCGCTGAGGTACTGCTGCAGCGCCCTGATGGCCTCGTTGTACGGATTGTACGACAGCTCCACCGAAAGTTTGGCGTAGTTGAAGAGGGCATCCTCTGCCATTGCGGTCTTCAGGGGCACTTTCCATGCCGAGAGGAAGGCGTTCGAGGCAAACTGCTTCTGCGATGTCTTCAGATAGCTGTCGCCCAGATGGTACCAGGCATTCTGCGCCAGGCTGTCATCGCCATAGGCCACCTGCTGGAACTCGGGGATGGCTTTGGCATACTCGCCGGCACGGTAGTAGGAATAAGCCAGGATGTAGTTCTCCTCACGCAAAAATTTGTTGCGCGAAAGGCGGCGGTACTCCTCAAGCTGGCTAACGGCTTCGTCGTAATTGCCACGACGGTAGTTCACATCGGCGGCAAGCCTCAGAATTTCGGTGGTTCTCTTGTTCTGACGGCCTTTCAGATAGGGCTGAGCCATTTCGAGCACCTCGTCGTAACGACCCTGAATATAGTAAATCTGAATGATGTAGTAAGGCACCACCGATTTGAAGGTTTCGTTCTTCTCGAGCGACTGGAAATCGCGCAGGGCAGTTTCGTACTTCCCGTCGGCATACATGATGTGGGCGTAGTAGTAGGCAGCCGGGCCGGTGTAGCGGTTCTGCTGCTCCTTGACGGTATAAAATGCGGAAGCCGCCTTGTCGAGGTCGTTCTGCCTGAAGTAGCAGTATCCTTGCTTGAAGGTAAACTCGGCGCGCTCCTCCGGGTTCATATCGAACTTATCCACATGGCTGTAAGCGTCCAGCGCACTTTTGAAGCTGTTGTTGCGGAAATGCAGGTTTGCCAGTTGAAACCACACCCTGTTGGTGCGGGTATTCTCCGGATGCTCTTCCAGAAACTTCTCAAGCAGTGCGGCGGCATCGCCATGCTGCAGCTCGGCGGCACTAACGGCGGTGTAGTAGTCTTTTTCCACATCGAACGCCTGGAACAGCTCCGATGGCGGCAGGAAAACGCTGTACTGATCTCGTACCGCGCCGTATTTCTCCTTGTTAAAAAGATCGGAAGCCGTGGTGATTTCAGCCTCCGGAAACTGCCGGGCAACAGTCTGCTGAGCCATCGTTTGAATGCTGAAAAACAGAGGCAAAGCACCAATAATGGCAATAAAAGTCCTTCTCATATACTGATTTCGGTTTTGGCATTAAAATTAGTCGGTATGGGGATATCCATTCACCACCCACGCCGGTAGTTTTCAACACCGGATGTTTGAAAACTATTGCCCAATAAACGGCAGACGGACGCACTTAGTATGCATGCCCGGAAAAGAGAAGGAAAAAGGAGAAACCGCGAAGGCGCACTGCCCCGCCGCGGTGAATCAGTGCCTGATAAATTTCTGCGAATGCTGTACGCCGCCGTCGCTAACAAAGCGCATCAGGTACATGGCAGGCGCCATCCATCCGATATCCACCTGAGCCGTGGTTTCAGCCGCACCAACTCTACGCTGCCATACTACGGAGCCGTTCAGGCTTACCACCTGCAACAGGCCGCTAACCCCACCGGGCAGCCGCACCTCAAGCCGGTGGCTGTCGCCCATGGGGCAAAGGCTGAATTGCCTGTCGAAGCCGGGGTTGTTTACCGATACCGTGCTGTATTCAAGCCAGAGGTCGTCAACCCACATTTTGCTGCCGGCAACCAACTGACCCGCAAGCAGATTCGATGAGAAGAACATAATGTTCATGGAATCGGGCTGCCCCGTCATCAGATATTCAACGGGGAGATTAAACTCAGTCCAGGCGGCAACATTGTCGCCGATCAGCTTGTAGGTCATTGCCAGGGTATCGCGTCCGGCACCGTTCCACTGCGACAGGCCGATGCCGATGATGCACGAATCGCCGGCTGCAGGGGTATAACGGTACCACCCGTGCAACGCAATGGGTTTGCCGCTGACGGGAATGCCGCCTTCCACACTGCCGGTCATATTGTTGATGTCAATGATGATTTCGCCAAGCGAGAGCATGCCTGGTGCGGTAATGGAACCCATAAAGGGAATGCTTTTTTGAATGGTTTCAAGCCTGGCACAGGCAGTGCCGCTATGCGGATTCGCGACATCCTTAACCACCGTGATGATGTCAATGCCAAAAAAATTCTGGTTAACGGTATGCCAGCCAACAGGTTCACCCCCGCTCCACTCCTCAAAGCCGGGATTGGGAATATCCTGCGCCCGGAGGCAGACCATGCCGCTAAAAAGCAGGGCGAAAAAGATAAATAAGGCTGCTAACCGACTGAAAGGTAGTTTTTTACTCATGGTTTTCCGGATTTTTAAAGAGTGAAATACAATCTTCAAAGATACTAAAAAAATAGATATATCCGACGGTTTGGGGCGAAAAAAAACCTCTTTTCCCGGCTCAGGATCCGGAGGCGACCCGAACCGGATTTATCTGCTTACATTTATGATATTCATTCATATGCAAGAGCCAACAAACATTCGTCCCTGACCCGTTAACAAAAAAAATCCCCGAATGGGGATTTCATGCCGAATGCAAATACAATTCGTTAAAAAAATAACGGTGCCGTACATCGCTGTAAGCGGGGTTCTGTCTCCCGCGAGGCGGGATTTCTGTCATTTATCTGCTCCTGATGTCGCCACCAGGATGTAACGGCCTACCCCCCGGAAAAGAGCGGGCAGCTCTTTGCTGTACTTTTCAGCACAGCGATCCGGTATATTTGGCCTTTCAACCCATAAGGTTTACCCGCACAGGCTGTCACCAGCACTGGCTGTGGGCTCTTACCCCACATTTTCACCCTTACTCCGGCATGCGGAGCGGTTATTTTCTGTGGCACTGGCTGTTTCCGCCGGCTGCAGAACCTTCCCGTTAGGAAGTATGGCGCCCTGTGTTGCCCCGACTTTCCTCCCCCGGCTCAAAGGCCGGAAGCGACAGAACACGATGCTTTTACCGTTATTTTCAGGTGCAAAGATAAGCAATAATTGTACCGAAAGAGCAAGAGATTACCGACTGATGCATCTGAATTCTTCAGGATGCATAAAATTGATTTTAAAAATCAACTTACTCTCAGTCAATCAGTTTTTCATTTTCTCATTATGAATAAGGACTTCCACCGCACCATTCCCGTATTTTGCGAAGGGTGCCGTTTGATATTCAGTATTCTCGTAATCACCTAAGGCTGTAATAATGGCCGATTTCAGCGAGCCGTTGCCAATGCCGTGGATAAAGGTAACCTTGTAATACTCATTGCTGATGGCGCTGTCGAGCATGCGGTGAAAGAAATCCATCTGGTAGCGCAGAATCTCGTTGTTGGTCATTTCGGAGTAGTCGTCGCGGAGGGCGGAGATGTGCAGGTCCACTTCCGCTTCGCGGGGCGCAATCCGGTGGCGATCTATGTATGAAGGCGGGGCAATGGCCGATATTTTCTGCCGTGCCGCCGGGTCGGGAACAGAGCTTTTCATTGCTTCAGCGCCTGAAATCAGCAACTGGCCCGAGATATCGCCCAGATTAAGTACGATTGCCTTTACTCCGGCAAGTGCAAAATCCTGATAGCTGGTCTCTTTGTAGAAGCGCACCGGCTTGATCTTAAACCCTGCATGCAGCGGGGTAAGCACGGGCAGCGGCTCAGCGCTGTGGAACAGCACCTGAATTACGCCTTCGGACCAATGGTCAAGGTCTTCGCGGGTGATGGTCTCAATCAGGATCTTGGAATAGGGCGGGATTACCTCATAGTCAACGCCGGCAAAGGCGTCCTCTTCCTTCAGCAGAAAGGAGAAGATGGCATCGTAGCGGCTGTTGTTCACCAGAAAAATATCGAGGTTTCCGGTCATCAGCCAGTTCTGGTCGTGGGGGGCATAGAGCAGGTAAACCGCTTCCATAATTCCGGCTCCCGACTGGCGGTAAAGCGCGCTGATGCGGTCGTCGTCCGTCTCCGCCGCCGGCGGATCCTGCCTTGCAGGCGCTTCTTTTGCCGGTTCGGGGGTGCTGCTACGGGTAACCGGCACATCCACATTCACATTACGATCGAAGAAACGGCCCGCCATCCCCTCCGGCTCTATCTTTACCAGCTCGGCAGCCAGCACCGGAAATTCAAAACCTTCCTCAATGGCAACATGAACCATATTGTTGTCGACAATGCGGGTAACTATCCCCTCCCCCTTTTCGTTCAGAAAACGAACTTTATCTCCTGGTTTCAGATCCATCTTTTATGATTTGCAATGCTCCGGCAACAGCCGGAACCACTGCAAAAGTACGCATTGTTTTGCTTGTGCTGACGGTTCTTTGTCTCTAATCCGCCGCTCCGTAATCTGAAATTTCCTATCTTTATGGGCAGATTCGAGCGAAGATGATAACAAAAACCAGATATTCCGGGCTTTTTAGCCTGATTCTGCCGCTGCTGCTGTTTTTGCACGGCTGCAACGGCAAGGAGCCGCATCCCGTGGAGCATAAGCCAACGCCGTATCAGATTGCGGTGCCCAAATATTTCCCAACCCATCTGAACATTCCCGATGACAACCCCATGACGGTGGAGGGGGTTGAGCTGGGGCGTTACCTCTTTTACGACGGCCGTTTATCGGGGCGCACCGAGCCCGATTCGCTGATGAGTTGTGCCGGTTGTCACCGCCAGTCGCGCAACTTTGAGCCGGGCATTGACCACCCGGTGTTTCAGGGCGGCAAAACCCACGGACTGACCGGAATCCCCACGGCGCACTATCCGCTTCCGCTGGTGAATCTGGTATGGAATTCAAACGGCTACTTCTGGAACGGAATGATCCACCGCAACAACCCCGATGCCCGCTACCGCCGACTGGAGGATATCGTCTGGATGACGGTGCTGGCGCCAGACGAGATACACGGCGACACCACACGCACCAAAGAGCTGATACAGAGCATTCCCGGATATCCCGACCTCTTCTTCAGGGCGTTTGGATCCACGAAAGTAACCATGGAAAACATCAGTAAGGCGGTGGCTCAGTTTGTACGGACACTGATTTCGGCAAACTCCCGCTTCGACAAATACATGCGGGGTGAGCTGCAACTGACGCAGCAGGAGCTGAACGGCTTTATCCTGTTCACTACCGAAGAGGGGGCCGACTGCTTCCACTGTCACGGCAGCAGCGGAAATCCGCTGTTTACCACCAATCTGTTCTACAACAACGGCAAGGATACCCAGTTCAACGAGCCGGGCGACCGCTACTCCGTTACCGGCAACGAAGCCGACCGGGGCGCCTACAAGGCCACCACGCTGCGGAACATCGCCCTGGGCGGGCCGTATATGCACGACGGAAGGTTCGAAACGCTGGACGAAGTGATCAATTTCTACTCTCACGCCGTTCAGATGTCGCCCTGGGTAAATCCGCTGATGCACCATGTGGCGGAAAACGGTGTGCAGCTCACTCCGGTGGAGAAAGCCGAACTGAAGGCGTTTATCCTCAGCCTTCAGGACGATGAATTTCTGACAAATCCCGATTTCGGACCGCCGGCGGTATTCCCCGACGGCTCCGCTTATGAGCAGGTTTCGGGCAGGTTTTAGCGCTTCCCGATCATGGTAAGCAGATCCAGGTCGAAAGTGAGCCCGAAATAGGGCTTCACCTTCCACTCCCTGGTGGTGGGAATGGCAACTCCGGCATCCAGCTTATCCCCAACATTGAACCCCTGCTTGAGGGCCGAATATTCGCGGATATTGGCGCCGATGTTCACATGCAGCACATCGAACAGTTTGAAGTTCGGGCCCAGATAGAAGTTCTTGAACAGGTTGTTTCCACCGAAGCCGATGAAGAATCCGGCATCGTAGGTAAGGTTTCCTTCGGGTTTGGTAAGGTCGATCAGCATAAAGCTGGCGCCGGTCACAAAATCGAACTCCACATCGCTGGTGTTGTTGTTGGTAATGACATAAATGCCGGGGTTGTTGGCATCCTTGGGCGCAAGCTGGTAATCGGGCGTGGTGAAGCCTTTCAGCGTAAATCCCTGAACCACCCGGGTCTTTTTCTTCTTGTTGGTAACCGTTAAATACCTGCTCTCGCAGTCCTTCAGTTTTAGCTGTGAATATTTCAACTGCTCACCGGTGCGAACCAGATCTTTTTCGGTTTCAGTGAGGGTGGTACGCAGGGTATCGATGCGGCGGTCGGCGGCGGACTTTTCCATCACAATCTTCTGAATCTCGCTGTTCCGGTGGTTGATGTCGCGGTTTTTCTCGTCGATGCTCTGCTGAAGCAGCCCGATTTCGCGCTCCTTGCCTTCGAGGCGGGAGTCCTTTGCCGAAATCTGCCCTTCGAGTTTTACCTTGTCAATCAGGCTGGAATTCACCGCCTCCTTGTAGATCTGCTCCTTTTCGGCAAACAGTTGCTCCTTCTCCTTATGGATTCTGATCTGTTCTTCCAGATAGAGGTTTTTGGAATGCAGCTCGGCGCCCAGCTCCACAATCTTGCGGTTCAGCGCCTCATTCAGCGGAACCAGTTCGTTTTCGCGTTCCTTAAGCTGTTCAATCGTGCTGCTCAGCTCACTCACCCTGACGGCCAGTGAATCGACCTGCCGGGAAAGCCGGTAGCTATGATCGCGCGCTCCGGCAAGCATATACTTATAGGTAGCCAGGGAGTCGGCCAAACCTGCCGGAATGGAGTCGGTAACAGGTTGCACTTCAATGCTATCAGACTGGGCTTTGCCGTAATGCGGTACCATTACGAATGAAGCAAGCAGGAACAGATTCAGGAAAACAAGCTGAAGATATTTTGTACTCATCAGTTAATCAATGGGTTAATATTAATCCGACAACCCTTTCCCGGCGGGCAATCCTGGTTGCCTTTCCGGAAAAGAGCTGCCGGAAAACGATTTTCGGTTACTTAAACGCAGGTTTCACCCCTAAATTGTACATGGTGAATGCCCAGGTGTCGGTTGCCTCATCAATCATCTTCGAAACAGGCTTTCCGGCGCCGTGTCCGGCATTGGTTTCAATGCGGATCAGGACTGGTTTATCACATGCGTGAACCTCCTGCAGCCGGGCTGCAAATTTAAAGGAGTGTGCGGGTACCACCCTGTCGTCGTGATCGGCGGTGGTTACCAGGGTTGCTGGGTAGCAGGTTCCCGGTTTCAGGTTGTGGAGAGGCGAATAGCCAAGCAGGTACCTGAACTGGGTGGAGTCTTCGCTCGAGCCGTAATCGCCGGTCCAGGCCCATCCAATGGTGAATTTGTGGAAGCGCAGCATATCCATAACTCCCACGGCCGGCAGGGCAACGCCAAACAGATCAGGGCGCTGGGTCATGCAGGCGCCCACCAGCAAACCGCCGTTCGAACCGCCGGCAATGGCAATTTTCGAAGGCGAGGTAAATTTCTGGTCAATCAGGTATTCCGCCGCAGCGATAAAATCGTCGAACACATTCTGTTTCTGCAGTTTGGTACCGGCCCGGTGCCACTCTTCGCCATATTCGCCTCCGCCGCGCAGGTTGGCAATGGCAAGCACGCCACCCTGCTCAAGGAATACCAGACGACTAACGCTGAAACTGGGAGTTATACTCACATTAAATCCACCGTAACCGTACAGGTAAACCGGGTTGTTTCCATCCTTTGCAATGCCGTTTTTGTAAACCAGGAACATCGGGATTCTGGTGCCATCCTTCGAAGGATAGAACACCTGCTCGGTGGTGTATCCGGAAGGATCGAAGTTGATTTCGGGAGCGTGGAGCACCTCCGATTTGTTGGCGGCAATGTCATAGGTATATACCGTTGACGGGAAGGTGAACGAGGTGTAGGCATAGAAAGCCTGATTCTCATCGCGGTTTCCTTCAAAACCGGCAATGGTGCCGATTCCCGGAAGCGCAATTTCGTGCAGCAGCGAGCCGTCGGTATTGTAAACAAAAGCTCTGCTGGAGGCATCCTTCATATACTGGCAGATCAGCTTTCCGCCGGCAACTTCAGCCGATTTAAGTACTTCCTCTTTCTCAGGAATGATGGTAACCCAGTTTTCGCGTGCAGGTTTCTTCAGGTCAACCTTCACAATCTGGTAGCGGGGGGCGCCGTCGTTGGTGTGGATGTAGAAGATATCGTCTTCATTGTAGATTACGCTGTACTCAAAGCGGAAGCCGTCGGCAATCTTGCGGAACGAATAGCCCGGTTTTCTCAGGTCGCTCACATAAAGGGCGTTGCCGCTGGTGGTTTCGGTTTCCACGATCATCAGAAACTGCTCATCGTCGGTGGTACCGCCGCCATAATTGCGAAGCGGATAGATGCGGTTTTCGTAAACCAGCACATCCTTTGCCTGCGGATCACCCACCTTGTGGAAGTAAACCTTGTGGTATTCATTTTTCGAGGAAAGTTCGCCGCCGCTGGCGGGTTTGTCGTAACGGCTGTAGTAAAAGCCGTCGCCGCGCCACGAAATGCCCGAGAATTTCACCCACTCCAGCTTATCTTCAAGCTGGCGGCCGGTTGCGGTCTCCATCACATAAATTTCGTTCCAGTCGGAACCAGCTTTTGAAATGGCGTAGGCAAAGTATTTGCCATCCTTCGAAACCGAATAGGTTCCCAGTGAAGTGGTACCGTCTTCCGACAAGGTGTTGGGGTCGAGGAACACCCTGGGCTCGCCGGTCAGCGAATCCTGGATATACAATACACTCTGATTCTGAATTCC
>LUZO01000160.1 GCA_001603685.1 Bacteroidales bacterium Bact_23 | reverse complement strand
GCTAAAATGTTGGTAAAAAAAATTAAAAACATTTATACAATTTTGAATATTTAATTAAAATTAAACTTATTTTTGGCCTCATAAAACTGTTGTTCGTCTCGGAATCATTTTTTGCTATCAACGCTAAGTTTCTGATTAATGGCAGTTCAGCTAATCTTAACGACATTACAAACCGAAAAACTTTAAGATGAAAAGAACAATTTTACTCGCTGCCCTGATTTTTCTGTTTTCAGGAGTTTTTGCACAGGTTGTGCTGACCGAAGATTTCTCCGGAACCGCATTTCCGCCTGCCGGATGGACCATTGATGCCCAGACCGCCAACTGGAAAAAAAGCAATACTGCCAATGCCGGCGGAACGGCTCCTGAGGCCAAAATGGACTGGTCGCCTCAGTTTAACGGAGTTTCCAGGCTGATTTCTCCTTCGCTTGATATGTCAGGCAAGAATGAGCTGATTGTGCAGTTCAGGCATATGGTTGACCATTATTCGGGTGGTGTGCAGATAGGTGTTGGTACACGCGCCGATGGCGGAGACTGGAATATCGCATGGTCGAAGAATGTGAATTCCTCCATCAATCCGGAAATGATTACCGTAGTTGTTGAGGACGCGAATGTTAACAGCGATAATTTCCAGTTCTGTATCTTTTTCAGCGGAAGCAGCTACAACATCAACGAGTGGTTTATTGACAACATTACCCTGATTGCCCCGGCACAAACCGATATGACTGTTACGGACATTGCCACTCCAAGGTATTTCCTCGGTACTCAGGATGTTAAGGCTTCCATCTCAAACATGGGTAAAAGCCCTGTTACTTCTTTGAAACTGAACTGGCAGCTGGATGATGCTGAAATTCATACCGAAAGCCTGAACAACCTGAATCTGGTTACCGGTGCAAGCATGAACCACATTTTCACCGACAAGGTGAATGCCGGGCCGGGTGCCTATGATCTGAAAGTATGGATTAGCAATGTGAACGGTGCGCAGGGACCTGACGATGTTCCCGAAAACGATACCCTGGTTAAGAGAATCAGCATTGCAACACATGGTGTGGCCAGAAAACCTATGTTTGAAGAGTTTACCAGCAGTACCTGCGGGCCCTGCGCTTCATTTAACAATAGTGTGCTGAATCCGTTTATTACCCAGCATGGCGATGAACTTGTACTGGTAAAATATCAGATGAACTGGCCCGGTAGCGGTGACCCCTACTATACCAACGAGGGTGGTCAGCGCAGAAACTATTATGGTGTTGGTGGTGTGCCAATGCTGTTTGTTGATGGTAAAGTTGTCAGCAGCTCATCTGCCGGGGTAAATACCGCTTTCAACAATTCTCTTGCAAAACAGTCGTTTGTTGAAATTCAGGGAGAATATGTCATTAACGGTACCATGGTTGATATCAGCTCAACTGTAACCTCTTTTGCCGACATTTTAAACCCGGTTATGCATGTTGTTGTATATGAAGGTGTAACCACTAAAAATAAGCGAAGCAACGGTGAAACTGAGTTTCATCATGTTATGATGCGCTGCCTGCCCGACGGCAACGGCAATGAAATGGACCTGCTGAAAACCGGCCATCCGAAAGAATTCAGCTTTTCTGTTGATATGACCGGTACAAATGTTGAAGAGATGGACGACCTGTTTGTTGCCTTTTTCCTCCAGGACAGCGAAACCAAGGATATTTTCCAGGCTGCTTATGCCGTACCCACCGGAGCCGTAGTATTAACCGCTCCCGGTAATTATGCCGTTAACGTATCGGTTGATGAACCGCTTTCTATCAATTTCAGCCAGGGTGTAAGGCATATCGGCGGCGAGGAGCTGACTCCCGCAAATGTATCACAGGCCATTACGCTGGAAGAGATCGGCGGTACCAGAACTCAGGTTGAGTTCGAAGCGGAAGTTTCGGCCGATAAAACCGAGATATTAATTTACCCCGCCCAACTGGCAGAAGGAACAACATATCAACTGACCATCAATCCTTTCGAGAACTTCTTAAGCGTTCCGACTTTTGGAAAAACCGTTGAGTTTACAACCGAAACAACCACCGGTATTACCCTGAAGCCGATGGGTCCTGTTAAGGTATTCCCCAATCCTGCCGGAAACAGCAATACCACCGTTTCAGGATTGTCGTCACTTGAAAATATTTTCAGCATTACCCTCTCTGACCTTACCGGAAAAGAGATCAGCAGATTCCCGCTGCCCGCAGCCGGTTCCGATCAGATGGTACTGCCCACCCGGACACTCCAAAACGGCACCTATCTGCTGACCGTAACTTCCGCTAAGGGAGTGCACACAGTAAGGGTTGTAGTTGCAAAATAATGATTGAAAAAATAGTGCAGATAATCGAAATTATCTGCACTATTTTAACATTTCATTAACAAAATTAATTTTATTTTTGGCACTTGAAACCAGGCCCCCTTTAAATACATTAAGTCTAACAAACCCAATTGATTATGAAAAAAACAGTACTCTTACTCGCAGGTATGTTCATATCTGTATTCCTCTCAGCTCAGGTATTGTTCGAAGAAACCTTCAGTGGTACCAATTTCCCGCCTTCAGGCTGGATGGTATTCGGAAATATGCAGAACTGGGAATCGTCCAATACCAACCTTGCCGGTGGTGAGGCCCCTGAGATGCACATCAAGGGAACCCCTTCGTTCAATGGTACACAGCGTATCATCAGCCCCCAGATCAACACAACCGGACAAACAAAGGTAATTATCACCCTGAAGCACATGTTTGCTCATGCCAGCGGCTCAAACCCGATTACCCTCGGAGTTGACACCCGCTCAAGCAACGGTGCATGGAACAATGTGTGGAAGGTAGATGCCAAGGCTGACATCCCGGCTCAGACACAGGTAATTATTGTTCAGAACGCCAATGTTGGTTCAACCAGCTTCCAGTTCAGCATTTATGTGAACGGTTCGAGCTCCAATATGAAGGACTGGTACATTGATGACATTCAGGTAGTTGCTCCTCTTGAGCTTGATGCTGCCATGTCGGCAATTAATGTACCTTCGCTGTTTACCGGAAACCAGGCTGTTAAGGGAGCTTTCTCAAACCTTGGAAGCACTCCCGTTACCTCAATTGATGTAAACTGGCAGCTTGATGATGGTGATGTTCATACCACTTCGCTGACCGGATTGAATGTTGCTTTGGGTAATTCTCACAATTTTGAATCATCAGATTCACTGATTGCTGTTGAAGGTGCTTACGACCTGAAAGTTTGGATTTCGAATGTCAATGGTCAGGCAGAGGATATGAATCCCGAAAACGATTTAATGGTTAAGCCCATTATCATTCCTGATGTACTGATTGAATACCGTCCGCTCTTCGAAGAGTTCACCAGCTCCACCTGCGGCCCCTGTGCTTCATTTAACAACAGCACTCTGAATCCGTTTATCCAGCAGAACGGCGACAAAATTACGCTGGTAAAATATCAGATGAACTGGCCCGGAAGCGGCGACCCCTATTATACTCCGGAAGGTGGTGTCCGCAAAACCTATTATGGTGTAAATGCCGTGCCCATGCTTTTTGTTGATGGAAAGAATGTTGCTACCAATACTGCCGCTGTTAATGCTGCATTTAATGCAACCTACGGAACATACGCCTATGTTAACATCCTTTCAACACACGAAATTCAGGGCAACAATGTAATTATTGATGCCAAAATCGTTCCCTACGCCAATTATCCGAATGTTAAAATACACATTGCGATAATTGAAAGGAAAACTACCCAGAATGCCAGAACCAACGGTGAGACCGAATTCCATAATGTAATGATGAAGATGGTTCCCGATGCAAACGGAACCTCGGCTAACCTGATTAACGGCGAACCCGTTGTAATCAAGAAAACTATTGATATGAGCGGTACCCATGTTGAAGAGATGAACGACCTGATGGTTGCCATCTTCATTCAGGAAAACTCCTCAAAAACCATTCACAACTCCAGGTATTCGGTTGAGATTGGTGCTACCGTCACAATCAATATTCCCGATAATGCCATGAATGTTCCTGTAAATCAGACATTCACCATTGATTACAGCCAGGCAGTACGCATGGCTGGCGGCCAGGCCATCACCAACAGCAATGTTGCCCAACTGATCAACTTCCGTGAAGATGGTATAAATGGTGCGCCGGTTACTTTTACAGCTACCATCAATGCTGCTAAAACACAGATTGTTGTTAAACCCGAGCCCAACCTGAAATACGATCAGCGTTATTTCCTGAAGGTTGATGGAGTTGAAAACATGAACGGTGTAGCTGTAAATCCGATTGTACGCAACTTCACCACCCTGCTGAATGTGGATGTTCCGGTTAACGAACTGGTTAACTACAGAATTTATCCTAACCCGGCCAATACTACCCTGTTTATCAATGATGTAAAGGGTGTTGAACATGCTGAGGTTATCAGCGTGGTAGGTAATGTTGTGAAGTCGGTAAGCAATTTCGGTTCTTCGCGTGGTGAAACCGGCATTGACATCAGCAATCTGCCTGCCGGCATGTACTTCATCCGTTTAACCGGAAAAGGACTTGATACAACCAAGAGGTTTATCATTGCCCGTTAAAAAAAATCTGAAATTATTGCCGAGCCGGAGGGATACAAAGCCTTCCGGCTTTTTTAATGCCCTGAGCGGCATTTATGAGATATCGGTGATACATAAATGAAAAAGGAGGTTTTTCCAAAAGCGTTTTCTTCAGCCGGCGTTGGGATATATTCTTCAGTTAAGCTAAAGCCCGGCCGATTTCATCGCTTCCCTGATCAGAGGTATCTTTTTCAGAAAAACCAGTGCGGCCACGAAGCATAAGATTCCTCCAACCAGTAAGGTGTTCTGTACTCCGGCTGTTTCGGCAACCGAGCCCAGCGCCAGGCTCCCCAGCGGAGTAATGCCCATAAACGACATGCTGTAAAGCGCCACAATCCTTCCGCGCATCTTGTCATCCACCATGGTTTGCAGCAGGGTATTGCTCGAGGCAAACTCAACCACCATTCCGAAACCTGCAATGGCAAGCAGAATGAGCGATAGCCACAAACTGGATGAAACGGAGAAAAATGTTAGCCCGGTGCTGAACATGGCAGCCGAAACAAACACAATGCGGGGGATTTCGGACAAGCCTTTGCGGGTCGCCAGAAAGAACGCTCCGGTAAGGGCTCCCGCTCCGATGGCGCCGGTTAAAAAACCAAGCGTCTGGGCATCGCCGCCAAGCACTTCGCGGGCAAATACCGGCATAAATACCTGATATGGAAGGCCGAGAAAACTGGTGGTAATGACCATCAGCAGCAGCACCCTTATGGGGATATCGCGCCAGGCGTAAGCCAGGCCTGAGAGCAGGTCGCCGAATATGCTTCTGCCCGACGAAGCCATGGCGGAAGGTTTTACATTCATAGCCATAAGCGTGCCGATAACCCCCAAGAAACTGATGCCGTTAACCAGGAAACATACGCCTTCGCCGCCCAGGGCAATAAGCAAACCGCCAATGGGCGGGCCTATGAACCGCGCCGAATTGAAAAGGGTGGAATTAAGGGCTATGGCATTGGGTAAATCATTCTTGTCGGTGACCATTTCCACCAGAAAGGCATGCCTGAATGGCGTATCGAAAGCAACGGCAATGCCATTGATGATTGCCGCAACAATGATATGCCAGACCTGAATGACATCGGTGAAAATCATGGCTGAAAGCGTAAATGCCACCACCATCGATACCGACTGGGTAATGACAAGCGTGCGGCGGCGGTTTATGCGGTCGGCAAAAACACCTGCAACGGGTGTTAAAAAAAGAGCCGGAATCTGACTGGCAAACCCTACCGTGCCAAGCATAAATGCCGAATCGGTAAGCCGGTAAACCAGCCAGCCCAAAGCCAGATTCTGAATCCAGGTGCCGGGATGAGAGAACATCTGGCCAAAGAAATAATAACGGTAATTCCTGTAACGAAGCGAACGGAATGTGTGTCCGGTACGGAAAAACTTTTTGACCATTTCTGTCGGATGCCTGATGATACTTATTTGGCAAAACTAATCAAATCAAATTGTAGTCGGAGTATTCACAATATTATTTTATTCACCATAAGCGGGGAAATAAAAGGTGTGCAGCCGTTCAGTTGTGAGGAGAAATGCCGGATTCAGGTTTGCCGACGGTATAAAAATTGGTTCGAGTGCTAAGTAGTTGATCCAGTGTATGTAATAATTCGGATGTAACGCACTTTAAATTTTGCCATTGACGAAATTCTTCCTAATTTTGAAGAAGTTGCAAAATAGTTGCCGGCTTTGTTGGGTGAGAATAATCTGAGATTTTAAAATAAAAATCCTTAGTGAATTTTCCGGGCCGTTGATTCCATTATAGCGGTAGAGAAATACGGTAGCCGGAAAAAGAAAGAACTGATAATCATGCTTTCGGAAAGTCAAAAGAAACTGCTGCTCAAAGATCCTGAGCATAACATTTCCTTTTTCTGCCTGGATGAAGCGTATCAGCTGGTTGAGCTAACCGAAAGGGATGATATGCTGATGTGCCGCTACAAACCGGATCAGGAGTGGTGCTACTTCAGTTTTAATGCGAACAGGGATTTTATCCGCGACTTCTTTGATGCGCATGATGGAATTCAGCCTGTTGTTATACTTGACCAGAGTCTGTTCGAATGGATTACCCTGCAATACAGGGTTCACTATTCGATTGACTGCTTCCGGCTCTTTTTGCGAAAGGTTGATTTTTCCGAACCTGACGCCGACATCGTTCCGCTTCAGCCGGCTGACCTGCAAAATGTTTACCACACCTCAAAATATCAGAATTTTCTCAGCATGGCCTATCTGCATAACCGCCTGAGGCTGGGCGGCGGCTATTGCATCAGGGCCGGCGATATGGCTGTTGCCTGGATTATGACGCACGACGATGGTTCGGTCGGAATGTTGCATGTGCTTGATGAGTACCGCGGCAGGGGATTTGCCCGGCGGCTGGTAATGGCTATGTCGCGCGACCGGCACAGGAAGGGGAAGGCGGTTTTTGCCCACATTGAGCCAAACAACCGGGCTTCGCTGAATTTGTTCGAAAGCCTTGGATATGAGGCAAGCGGGAGGCACACCTGGGCGTATGTGTCGCGAAGCTGATTACGGAGTATCTGCCCGGTGTTTCCAGCGTTTGTGCGACCACAGCCAGCATTCGGGCTGTCGTTGGATATCCGCTTCAAGCAGGGAGACATATTTTCCGAGAATCTCCCGATCTGTCATACCATCGCCGGGAACTGAAATAAGCTGATGGGTAATCTCGTAATAGCCCGGTTTTATCCTGTTTATCGACTGGTAAATAACCGCCGATCCGGTGGCTGTGGCCAGCCTGGCTCCGCCATTAAAGAAAAAGCTCGGCTGATTGAGGAAGCCGAACCTATACTCAGTATTCCTATGCGATGGAGATTGATCCCCAACGAAAAAGTAAAGAGCCGGGAAGTCCTGTTTGCTGAGAATATACCTTCCGGCCTGCTGCATGGTGAGGAGCTTCAGGCCGAAACGCCTGCGTATTTTTGCCATAAGTACTTCGGCCGTTCCACTGCTAAGTGGTTTATATAGCGTATAGATGCTGAAACTGAAAAATAAGGGCGTCATAATCAGCCACTCCCAGTTTCCGGTGTGGCCGCCCAATGCGATTATATTGTTTTTATTGTCATGAAGCTGCCTGATCAATTCAGGATTTTTAATGGCAAACCTTTGTTTTGCTTCCGCTTCCGACATTCCCTGACTCCGGACAACTTCGGCAAAAACCCTGAAAAAATGCCGGTAGAAACTGCGGACAAGCGCCCTGATCTCTTTGTAGTTTTTGTCGGGGAATGAGCGGGAAAGGTTCTGAACCACAACCTGATATCTGTATCGGAAAACCCTGCCGAAAAGGAAAGCAAGAACATCAGCTTTCAGGTATAAAACCCGCAGCGGAAGATAACCCGACAGTTTGAAGATGCCATACAGTAATAATCCGGTAGCCTTATGCGCGATATTCATTGCACGGTTTTCACAGTGGAAATCAGGACTCCAAAAGTACAAATAAACCCGGACAAGTCAATACCGCATTTAAGCGGAAAGGGTGCCGCACTTAGTTCAAAAAAATCCCCCCGGATGCCGCCGGAGGGATTTCTGTATGAATTTTGTGTAAGATTCCGAAACCTTACTGAACAACAATTTTTTTCACTTCCGACCACTCTTTGCTGAGCACCTGAAGGAAATACAAGCCCTTTCCGTGTGCGCTCAGATTGATGGTTGTGTTGTTGCCGTTCCAGGGCGTTCTCATAACAGGGCGGCCAATGTTGTCATAAACCACAATCTCGCCGTTTTTCAGGTTTACTGCCTTGTCGAGGAATACTTCAAACATACCCGATGAAGGATTGGGGAATACATTGAGCTTGTTTTTTGCCAGCGGTTCCTGTTCGGCTTTAACCACAACAAGCGGTTTGGTTGCGTAGGAGATCAGGTAGCAGGCAACATCCAGTACCGGATTGAAGCCGTCGTTGCAATCGGAGCAGGTAACTCCGGTAACGCAATCGGGATGGTTGGGATGGCAGTAGTCAACATAATTCTCATAGAAAGTGTAACCCAGGGTAAGATTTCCGGTGTTTACATATTCGTCGAGGTTGAAATTAAACCATGGGGCGATGCTTCCGGGGCACCATCCGGCGCGGTTGTGATACCAGGTTCCGTTCTGGGGCTGGCAGCCGTCGGGGTTCGGGTTGCAGACACTCCAGTTGTGCTGGGCAAACTTCTTGGCGCCATTCACATAAATATCGTGTGTGGCATTGTAAAACTCGGCGGCATTTCCGGTGTTCAGGTTGCCCCAGCCGTGTCCGGTCGAAACCAGTTTAAGCCTTGATGATACGGTATTGTCAGGGTACTGGTACTGGAAATCGGGAACCGGCTGAAGGTTGGCATAATCGCCGAAGGGGAATACCTCGTGCCATACCTCTTTCACCCTGCTGTAAAGATAAGGCGGTGTACCGGCGCGGTAATCCAGGGTCAGGTCGTACATAAATCCATTGTCAAGCGTCATGCACGATCCTCTGAACTGGGTTTTTCCCTGCAGGATGCTCATGTAGTCGGTCAGGTCGATGGTGTGCATGCAGGCGACACCGTAAGGGGTAATGTATCTGATGATCTCCACCCAGTTTCCTTCCTTGTCGCGGGCTTCAATATACACTACGCGGTCCCATTCGCCGCAGCCTCCCGGAGGGCAGTGAACCCTCAGGGTGCCGATAATCTGATCGTAGGCGCCGAGGAATGAGGGCAATTCACCCTCAACGGTTTGCGTATTTGCCGTCGGGCTCAGCCAGATGTCTTTGAAAGCGATGGCGCTGGTATTGGAGGCGGCAGGCACTACATTTATGGATATCGGTTCTGTTTTCACAGCTCCAAAATTGTTGGCCGATAAAACCTCAACGGTAAAGTTGCCATATCCCGGCGGAGTCCACCAGGCAGTATAATGGCCGTTCCAGAAGTTCTGTGCATCAATGGTTTCGCCGTTGACCCTGAATTTCACCCAGGCTACGGAGAAGAGTTCGGGGAACTCTATGGTTGAGATCACAGCCAACTGTATGGGCGAAAGCACCGGAACCGGAACTTCGCCGGAGAGCGGATTGCGGACATCCACCGTCGGAACATGGGTCTGGGGATCAAGTACATGGAATCGCTGAATTACCGGTTCAGCCGGATTATATTGTCCGCCGCCGGGCTGGCTGGCCTCTACTTCAACCAGTCCGGGATCGCCGGTTAGGGTGATGGTGTTGCCGCTTACCGTAGCCGGGCCGGAAAGGATGGTGAAATATACCGGAAGCCCCGATGTGGTGGAAGCTTCAATTTCGAAAGGCGGCTCGCTGTTCAGCTTGTTGGGGATCGGCGGAAATGAGATGGCCTGATAGGAGGGGTCGAGGGTTCCGTTAAAGTTCGAGGTTTCTCCCTCAAGCCTGAAATTGATCAGATCGGCATCGCGCGCAGGCGAATCAAGCTGTGAAGTGAGCTTGGTGATGGCCGTATTGTTGCCGCCCGGAACACCCTGATTGAATTTATAATAAAGCTCAAGGCCGGGCTCATCGCCATTCAGCTCGTTGGCCATAATATCCTGAATCTCACTCTGGGTAAGCGCCTTACCCCAAACGCTGACTTCGTCGGAACGGCCGCAATAGTAGAAATCGAGACCCGACAGGATGCTTCTGCCAATAGCAAAGGCGATGTTGGTGGCGGTAAAGGAGCCGTTGGCGGCTTTGCTGCCTTTCAGAATTCCGTTTACATAAAGCTTAATCGAACTGCCATCGTAGATCCACGCAAAATGCTGCCACACCTGGGGAATAACCGTATTGGCAGGAGCCACATACTCGAAAAGCGTTCCGTTTGAATTCTGAAACCGGCACTCTATCTTTCCGTTGTCCAGCTCAATCATGTAAAATCCCTGGGTTCCCCTGAAACCCATAATCCCCTGGCCATATCCCAGGTTATCGTTGTAAAACCAGCCGATCATACTTATTCCCGGCTTGTTGGCAATGTATTGCGATCCATTCTCAAGAACCACATAATCCTTGTTCGAGCAGTCGTAATGGAGATACTGATTTGATTGTGCCCTCAGCCCGCCGGCGGCCGTAAAAAGCAAAGCCAGCAGCATAGCGGGGATTTTAATGTACTTGTTTTTCATGTTTCCGGATTTTTTGTGTTGTTAGCGACTAAATATAAACAATTTTTCGTTGCGGTGATGGATTTTTTTCAGGGAACCCACCATATTTTTACCGACGGATTGTCTCCGCCCTGTTTCTGGACGGCTGTATTCATATTATCCTGGTTATATTGCATCTCCGATGGCGGATAAGGCATTCTGAAATGCGCAATGTCATCGCCTTCTCTGGGCGTCATGCGGGTGCGGCGGGTTTCGGCATAAGCCTCCCACGGCTGGCGGAAAGCGTCAATCCACCGCTGGGTGTAGATGAATCTGAGCCGCTCTTCATCGCTGGTGGCATTCCACGAGCCAAACTTCATCAATACCGATGAGGCGCTCAGATTCTGCGGAATGGTGATTTTATCCGTGAATTTCACCCCCGAAATCGGCAGCCTCAGTCTGCCGGCAAGGTCCATCCACCATTCCACCGATGCGTTGATGCCGTTCATATACTCGATGTCGGCGTTCATGGGGTCCTGAGCAACGCCGATTCCCCTCAGCCACGCCTCAGCCTTTATGAAATGTGTCTCGGCACCCGTAAGCAGGATTACCGGCATATTGTTGGGGTCGCCTATGATGAAGAAGTTGAAGGGGGAGTAGTTTACATTGTTTTTGATGTGGTAGTTGCCCATATCATCGCGGTGACTTCCGTAGGGGATACCCTGTGCGGAAGGGGTGGAGGACGAAGGAATCTGCGGAAAAGGCTTCCATTGCTCATTTTCGTCGCCTTCGAAGAAGATGTAGGCCCTCGGGTCGAAAATGCCCGAACCCGCGGGATCATCGCTTGATGAGAGCTGGTGCCAGATGTTGGAACCCATTCTCAACCCGTTGTGCTCGCGGAAAGACCAGCTGACGCTCTCATTCGAAAACCCGTTGGCTCCCGGCCAGATGCAGGCGGCTTCAAGTTTGGGGGTGATGAAGTCGTAGCCATAGATTACCGGCAGGTTCTCTTCAATGATTTCGCCGATGATGGCCGAAGCAATCTGAGGCTCCTTCTCATAAATGCGCATGGCGTGGCGCAGCCTCAGCGAATTGGCAAACTTGCGCCACATATCGCGGCGGCCGTTAAAGAGCTTGTCGAAGTTGGCAAAGGTGGTAAAGGGTTCCACGCTGGCGGCGGTGTCGTTGATGTTTTCGGCGGCCCAGGCCAGGTCATCCAGCAGCGAGAGGTAGATGTCGCGCTGACTGTCGTAGGCAGGGTAGAGCTTCGACAAATCCAGGTAGCCGTAACCGGCCTGCGAATAGGGAATATCTCCGAAGATATCGGTCATTTTGAAGGTCTTGTAGGCCTTTACAATCAGCAGCATCGCCTTCATATTGGTCGTAGCAGCCGTCTTGGGATACTCTGCAAACCTTCGCTCCAGCTCCCTGATGGCGGGAAGGGTGGTGTAGTAATTCGACCACATATCCTCGGTGCCGAGGGTGTAGTTGCCCCATGCCGATTTCGTAAGTGCAGCCAGTTGCGTTTGAGCGTAAAGAATTTCATTGTTGATGTAAAACTGCTCGTTCCATGTGGGCAGCAGCGACTGGATAATTCCGTTGAACAGGGAACCGTCGCTGGCCTGCGTAAAGCCCTGCGGATTGGTGTCGATGTCATCAAAATCCTTGCGGCATGCGGAGAGGATAACTACCGGCAACAGCAGTAGAATGATATATCTGGCTTTCATAATCAGTGGTTTTTTCATTTTTATCCGTTTCTTTCAGTTTCTTTTGAGGCAGTTTTTATCAGAAGTTTGCACTTACACCAAAGGTGAACGAGCGCACACCCGGGAAGGATGCCCACTCAAATCCCTGGGCATTGCCTGATCCCATAATCCCTTCAGGATTGATCTTGTCGGGAAGTGTGGTGTAGATGTAAAACAGGTCGCGGCCTGTAACTGAAAGGGTGAGAGCCTGGAATATTCTTGCTTTTCTGATCACACTGGCCGGCAGCGTATAGCTTACCGAAACCTCGCGCATTTTTATCCAGCTGTTTTCCATGATTCCGGGGGTGGAGACGAATTTGCCCCATCCGCCGGCATTGGGCAGGTATTTGTAGTAATAATGCACCACTTTATCGTTGGGCGTTCCGTCTTCATAAACCCCTTCCAGAATTACCCCCACATTCCGGATAACTCCGTCAGGATCGGTATAGGGAAGGCCGCCTCCGTCGCGCTCCAGCAGGGTTGAGGGGCTCTGGCCGGTCTGCTGGGCAATTACCCATGATCCGCAGTAAATGTCACCGCCCCATTTGGTATCGATCAGGGTGCTGACCCGGATGTTTTTATAGATAAATTCGGTGGTGAATCCGGCAATGAAGTGCGGCGAAGCATTCCCGATGGGCACCCTGGTATCCGTAATCTTGTAGTGGGTTCCGGCATCGTTCAGAATGCGGTTGCCCTTGTCGTCATACACATAGTCGTAGCCGGTGATGGTTCCGTATTCCTGGCCTTCGTACAGCTCCATTGCCGGCCCGTTCAGTCCCCAGATATCGGCCAGGTGGTAGGTGTCGGAATAGCCGCCGAGGCTCAGAATGTGGTTGCGGTTACGCGACAGGTTGAGGCCGGCTTTCAGAATGGTGTTCCGGGTCTGGATGGGAACGGTGTTCAGAATCACCTCAAAACCCTTGTTCGACAGCTCGCCGCGGTTGATGGTGATGTTGTACGATCCGGAACTTACCGGAACGGGAAGGTTCAGAATCTGATCGAATGAGTGCTGATAGTACCAGGTGAAGTCGAGGTCGATGCGATTGTCGAGGAACCCGAGCGTAACCCCCGATTCATAGCCGGTAACGAATTGCGGCATCAGCTCGAATGGCGGAATCACGCTGGGCAGGAAACTGGCCTGCTGCCCGCCGAACAGGCTGCTGGTGTAGTAGAAGTTCTTCTGATAGGCAAGTGCAGGGCTTGCAGTCTGCGCAATGCCTCCCCTGATTTTCATGAAATTGAGCCAGGGAATCCGCTCCTCGAAGTTGAATGCTTCGCTGGCAATAAAACTCAGCGATGCGGAAGGGTAGAAGTAGGAGTTGTTGTTCTTCGGAAGCGTTGACGACCAGTCGTTGCGGCCGGTGAGTTCCAGGAAGAGGTAATCCCTGAACGATAGGTTCAGGAAGGAGAATACCGAGTTGGTGCGCTGCCGCATAATGGTTTCGGAAGGTATCAGCTGCGAACCGGCATTTCCGCTTCCCGGATTGATGACAGTGGTATTGCCATCGTCGTCGGTTTCGAAGATGTAGTCCGTGAAGTTAAAAAAGGTGTACATGTTGGGATAGTACCAGGTTCCCGATCTGCCGGCAAGGCCGTAGGCATCGTAATTCCAGCGGCTGGAACCCACGCTCAGCCTGACATTGAAGGGCGAATCGAAAATCTTCTCCCTGCTGGCTGTTATGATGGCTTCCATATTGTCGTTGGTGGTTTTGCCAAGGCTGTTGCTGTAACCGCCGCCTTTCAGGCCAATGAAGTCCACCGGTTTGTTTTTTGAAATGAACTGCTCAACGGTGTAGTCGCGTCCGATGCGTCCGGTGGCATTCAGCCACGGAGCAATGTCCCAGGTCAGGGCAACCGAACCGGTGTATTTGTCGCGATCCTGCCAGGTGTTGTTGTTGAAGTAGTTCCACCAGATGTGGCGGTCAACATAGAGAAAGGGGTAGTCTTCGAGCAGGTTCTGAGAGCCGTCGGGCAACTGGTACTCCTCCTTGTCGATGCCCTGATAGCTGCGCGGCCACGAGTAAAGGAAGCCCTTGCTGAACGAGTTGCCGTCTTCGCCGACCATAGGGCTGTTTTTCCTTTTGAACTTCACATAGGTCAGGGTGGCATCAGCTTTCAGTTTCTCCGAAATCTTGATGTTCGTACCGAAATTGATGGTGGTACGGTTGTAATTGCTGTTGAAGATAATGGGCGTATGATCCTGGTTGGTCATCGAAAGCCTGATGGTTCCCTTGTCGTTTCCGCCCTGAACGGCAACATTATGGGTTTGTGTAATTCCCTGGCGGAAAGCCATTTTCAGGTTGTCGGGCTGAGGCGAGTAGTTGCGCATTTTACCGTCCCACCATTTTATCAGCTCACCCTTCATCTCAGGCCCCCACGATACGGCTGAGCCGTAATACCCGAACTGCTCGGAAGTGGATGAGGTGGCGCCGTTCTGATCGAGAATGAGTTTATCGTTGCCATAGATTCCTGGATAGAGCAGGGTGCCGTCATCATCCACCGGGAAGGTGGGTTCGGTGAGCGAAATCGGGCCGCCGTGGCCGTATTTGTTCTGCACCTCGCGGTAGCGGTACGGGTCGCTCATTTTCATGGTGTAGTTGTAGGTGACGCCAAGTCCCTGCTGCTTTTTACCCCTTTTGGTGGTAATCAGGATTACTCCGTTTGCGCCGCGTTCGCCGTAAAGCGCCGATGCCGCACCTCCTTTCAGAACGGTATAGTCTTCAATGTCGAAGGGGTTGATGTCGGCGATGCTGTTTCCCCAGTCCACTCCTCGTCCGATGTTGTCGAGGCCGGGGTTGTTGTCGAGCGGCACATTGTCCACTACAATCAGCGGCTGGTTGTTGCGGGCAAGGTTGTTGTTTCCGCGGATGACAATGCGGGTGGAGCCGCCTTCAACGCCGTCGCCCTGCGATATCTGAACCCCGGCGCTTCGCCCGGCAATGGCGCCAAGCACATTGGTGGTTCCCGAACGGACGATTTCGTCGGTATTCATCTTCTCGGAAGAGTAACCGATTTCGCGCTTCTCGCGCTTCACTCCCAGAGCGGTAACCACCACCTCGTCAAGCTTCTGAGCCTCAGGACGCAGAGCTATGTTTATCACCGTCCGGTCGCCCACGGGTACCTCAACCGTGGTGTATCCGATAAAACTGAAAATCAGCACGGATGATTTTCCCGGAACATTCAGTATGTATTTCCCGTCGAGGTCGGTGGCCGTGCCCTGGGTGGTGCCTTTTATCTGCACACTTACGCCGGGAAGGGTCTGGCCGTCGTCGGCTCCGGTAACTACCCCGCTAATGGTCTGAGCATGCGCCGGAATGATTATAAAACTAAAAAGCACAAGCAGTGAAATCGTAACTATCCTGTTCATAGGCTGTAGTTTGAAGTTAAACGGATGGTCTTGCTCTGGTTACAGGTAACTATCAAATTTTAAGTTGTAAACTTAATGAAAATATTCGCAAAGTGAACGAAAACGGATTTTTTTCCTGACTTGTCCACCCC
>LUZO01000159.1 GCA_001603685.1 Bacteroidales bacterium Bact_23 | reverse complement strand
ACCGCTTCAGGAAACACAATATTTACATCAAATAAAAATATCCCGTTTATGAAATTCAAAACTGTTCTCACTGCTCTGGTTCTGTTTCTGAGTTTTCAGCTTTATTCGCAGACAGGCCCCGAGGATCCCTGGTTTGGCGAAAGCTGTACCAGCATTATGGTTGGGAAAAAAGCCTCAGCCGACGGCTCGGTTATTACTGCCCACACCTGCGATGGCAACTACCGCACCTGGCTCAGAATGGAAAAGTCTGAAGACCATGCCGATACTGCAATGCAAATTGTGTACAAGGGAACCATGCGCACCGAAACGCCCGATGATAAGCGAAATCTTACCATTGCCGGCCGCATTCCTCAGGTAAAGCATACCTATGCTTATCTGAACACCTCCTACCCCTCGCTGAATGAGAAACAGCTTGCAATGGGCGAAACCACTTTTGTAGGCCCCGATACGCTGGTAAACAGAAAAGGGATGTTTCAGATTGAGGAGCTTCAGCGGATTGCACTTCAGCGCTGCGACAATGCCCGCGATGCCATCCGGCTTATTGGCGATCTGATCCGTGATTACGGTTATGGCGATTACGGTGAATGCATCACCATTGCCGATACCCGCGAAGTTTGGCAGATGGAGATTCTGGGTGAAGGAAAGGAGAGGATAGGAGGCGTATGGGCGGCACAGCGCATCCCCGACGACCATGTGGGAATCTCCGCCAACATCGCCCGTATCGGGATAATTGACCTTAAGAATCCCGACTATTTTATGGCCAGCGACAATGTGAAAGAGGTTGCCAGAGAGTTTGGCCTGTGGGATGGGAAAGAGCCGTTTAAATTCTGGAAAGCCTACGCCAATACAGAGAAGCCGTATAAAATCCGTGAATTTTTTGTACTCAGCACTCTGGCCCCATCGCTCAACCTGAACATGGATATGGAGGAGCTGCCCTTTTCGGTAAAACCGGAAAAGAAAATCACCGTGGAGATGCTGTTCGAACTTTACCGCTCTACCTACGAGGGCAGCGCCTATGATATGACGGCCAATGTTAAGGCCGAGCGGGTGAAATACGACAGAAAGACCGGCATCACCGAAAGGGATACCATCATCAGTCCGGTTGCCAACCCCTGGCTGATGGCCGATATGCGCAACATGATCAATTACATAGCCCCCGGAACAGTTGAGTTTCAGCGCACGGTGTCGGTATCGTGGTGCTCCTATTCGCACATCACACAGCTTCGCGACTGGTTGCCCGATGAAATCGGTGCCTTATCATGGTTTTCGTTCGATAATCCCGGACAGAGTCCGCGTATTCCGGTTTATGCCGGTATGAATCAGGTGCCCGCCAAATGGGAGGTCTGCGGACAGAAATCATACCGCGAAGATGCCGCATTGTGGAGCTTCCGCAAAGCCAATAAGCTGGCTACCGTAGCCTGGGGCAAAACCAAACAGGGGATGCTTGAACAGGTGCTTGGCTTTGAAGAGAAAGCAAGGCTGGAGCTGCCCGCCCTTGAGCAAAAAGCCGCCGCACTGCTGAAAGCCGGTAAAAAGGATGAAGCTCGCGCACTGCTAACCAACTACAGCAACGACTTCTCAGGAGCAGCCATGCAGCGCTGGGCCTCACTCGAAGCGAAATACTGGGAGATGTTTGGGAGAGGGTTTTGATTTCGGATTTGAAGCACCTGGCGGTGCTCCGCCGTGGCGGATGAGGATTTGAAGCGCCTGGTGGCGCTCCGCCGTGGCGGATGAGGATTTGAAGCACCTGACGGTGCATTTGAGTCCGCCTCTGGCGGATGAGTCCGCTTCTAGTGGTTTACTTTTCACTCTCATCCGCCGCGGACTCATCTCTCACTTCTCATCTCTGATTTCTGACCTCTGACTTCCGACTTCTGATCTTCGGCTCAAAAACAAAAAACCCGTAAACATTTAGTTTACAGGTTCTTGGTTGGTGGAGATGGCGGGAGTCGAACCCGCGTCCAAACAGGCAGCAATAATGCTTTCTACATGCTTAGTTTTCAGTTGGTTTTCGTACGGTAGCAGGGAGAAAACGGCCCAACCACTGTCTTATCTCTTTTGGTTGTCGGGCAGTCACCAGAGCCTTGACTGCCTTATCGCGGCTTTTGCGATGCTCCTGGCGGGACGCGGCCGCGCGAGGCTTCCCGGGGAGCAGTAGGCGGCTTAATCCTCTTGATTAAGCGGCGTACGCGTAATTGTAATCGTTGCCGTTTATAGGCTGTGAAAGTTGGGTTTAACGGGCCACGCTTACAACGCCCGGCATGCTTACAGTACCACTTCCCTGCTGTCAAAACCGGTCATCCCCGGATTGAAATGCACTGCAAAGATACAAAAAATGTACCAGAAGGAGAAGAAGATTTGAAGATTTGATCCGCCTGGCGGCGGATTTGAAGATTTGACCCGCCTGACGGCGGATTTGAAGATTTGACCCGCCTGGCGGCGGATTTGAAGATTTGACCCGCCTGGCGGCGGATGAAGATTTGACCCGCCTGACGGCGGATTTGAAGATTTGAAGCACCTGGCGGTGCTCCGCCGCGGCGGATGAAGATTTGACCCGCCTGACGGCGGATTTGAAGATTTGACCCGCCTGGCGGCGGATGAAGATTTGACCCGCCTGACGGCGGATTTGAAGATTTGACCCGCCTGGCGGCGGATGAAGATTTGACCCGCCTGACGGCGGATTTGAAGATTTGACCCGCCTGACGGCGGATTTGAAGATTTGATCCGCCTGACGGCGGATTTGAAGATTTGAAGCACCTGGCGGTGCTCCGCCGCGGCGGATGAAGATTTGACCCGCCTGACGGCGGATTTGAAAATTTGCAGCCCCGGCCGATAGCCGTGGCATTTGCAGTCCCGGCCCGTGGCCGGGACATTTGCGTCCCCGACAAAGTTGGGGGATTTGCAGCGCCTGTCGGCGCTCCGCCGCGGCGGATGCACCGCCTTACGGCGGATTAGGCATTAGGCATTCAACTCTTACTTCTTACTTCCTACTTCTTACTTCCTACTTCCTACTTCATTTTAGAAATTAGAAATTTCCTTACTCTGCCGCAGCGAATAACTTTTTACTTTTTACTTTATACTTTTAACTTCAGTCTTCACTTCCTCAGCGGCCTTGCATACATCTCCACATCGGCGGCGGTAATCCGGTTATCGCAAAGAATGGCCAGCCGTTCTACCACATTCCGCAGTTCTCTGATATTTCCGGTCCAGGTGATCTCTTTCAGCGCTTCTATGGCGTCGTCGGTGAATGAGAGGGGTGGTTTGCCCTGGCTCTCGCTGATTTCGTTCAGAAAATGGTTTGCCAGTAACGGAATATCGTCGCTCCGTTCGTTCAGTGTGGGGACATGAATCAGAATTACACTCAGCCGGTGGTAGAGGTCTTCCCTGAAATTGCGCTTTTCGATCTCTTCCACCAGGTTTTTATTGGTGGCAGCAATCACCCTTACATCCACGGGGATATCTTTCTCGCCGCCGACACGCATAATCTTGTTTTCCTGCAGCGCTCTGAGCACCTTTGCCTGTGCCGCCAGGCTCATATCGCCGATTTCGTCGAGGAAAAGCGTTCCTCCGCTGGCCTGTTCAAAATCGCCTTTCCGCTGTTTGATGGCTGAGGTAAACGATCCCTTCTCATGTCCGAACAGCACACTTTCAATCAGTTCGCCGGGGATTGCGGCGCAGTTGACCTCCACAAACGGCCCTTCGGCGCGGTTGCTCAGTTCGTGCAGCCAGCGGGCCACCAGCTCCTTGCCGGTTCCGTTGCTTCCGGTAATCAGCACGCGGGCATCGGTGGGCGCTACCTTCTCAATCATCGCGCGGATCTGCTTAATCGGCTCCGATTCGCCGACCATATCGAAGGTCTTGCTCACCTTGCGCTTCAGCACTTTGGTTTCCTTCACCAGGCTGCCTCTCTCGATGGCGTTGCGTATGGTAACCAGCAGCCGGTTCAGGTCGAGCGGTTTGGCGATATAGTCGTAGGCGCCGCGTTTCAGGGCATCCACCGCTGTTTCAATCGTACCGTGACCCGAAATCATCACCACGGGGGTGTCGTTCATGGCAAGCAGCCGGTCGAGCACCTCAATGCCGTCCATCTGCGGCATCTTGATATCGCAAAGAATAACATCATATTTCTCTTTGGCTGCAAGTTCCAGGGCGCTCATTCCATCGGGCGCCTCATCCATCTGATAGCCTTCGTACTCGAGGATCTCCCTGAGCGTATTCCGTATGCTTCGTTCGTCGTCAATTACCAGTATGCGTGCCATCTCTTATGTTTCGGTTTATGGTTAATATTTTGCAGATCAGTCTCTTATCCTTTATAGAACAGCCATTTTCCGAGTTCTTTCCAGCTTACCTTCTTGCCATACATCAGAATTCCGGTTCTGTAGATTTTTCCGGCCATCCACACTGCAAATATAAAGGTAATGGTGAGCAGAACCATGGAGAGTGCCAGTTCCCAGTAAGGTACGCCAAACGGGATGCGTATCATCATGATGATGGGGGAGGTGAGGGGAATGATTGAAAACCAGAACGATACCGGCCCTTCGGGGTTGTTGATGACGAATTGCGCAACCACTATGGCCAGAATCAGCGGTATGGTTACCGGCATCATAAACTGCTGGGTATCTGTTTCGTTGTCCACGGCGGCGCCTATCGCGGCAAACATGGCTCCGTAAAGGAGATATCCGCCAAGGAAGAAAAAGATAAAGGCAAAAATCATGGTGCCGTAGTTGATCGACTCCACCGCTTCGATAATGGTTCCCAGGTTGTCGCTCTCTTCAACCTCTTCATAGCTGATTTCAGAGTCGGCTGAGGCGGGAATGCGGGTTCCGGGGTTGAATTTTTCAACGGTTTCAGCCTTTTTGAATTTGTCGGGCATGGCCGTCTGGAAAACGGTGACTATGGCCAGGGTTAACACTACCCAAAGCAGAAACTGAGTAAGGCCCACCAGGGCAACTCCGACGATTTTGCCCATCATCAGCTGGAACGGCTTCACCGAACTGACAATTACCTCGACAATCCGGCTCACTTTTTCCTCGATCACCCCGCGCATCACCTGCGATCCGAAAAGGAAAATAAAAAAGTAGATGAGAATGCCGGCAAACATTCCGACCATCATGCTCACTTCGGTGTAGCTTTTCTCTTCCTTGCCTTCGTCGCCTATCTTGATGGAAGTGAGTTTGATGCTGGTTTTGATGTTTTTCAGAATCTCTTCGCTTACGACATTCCCGGCGCCCGTATCGTCGTCGGTTTCATCAAAACCGGGGTTTGCCTTTTTGATTTCCTTCATGATTTCGGCACCCAGCTTCTGGTTCTCCACCTCTTTGCTCATCACATTCCTTATGTAGCCTTTCAGGTCGATGCCCACCTGCTTCTGGCTAAAGATCAGGGCGCTTGACGGAACGCTGACATCCGGTTTGGGGATATAGAGCAGGGCGTAGCCGTTTTGTGCCGTCATAATTGACTTTGCCGATTCCGGGTCGGTGTAGAGGTATTCGAAATTGAAGCGTTCGGAATTCTCGAATTTATTGATAAACCAGCCGGTTTCGTCGAGGATGAACACCTTTTTTACTTCGTCAGAGAGTTGAGCCAGATAGACCGGCACAATAAAAAGGGCGGCCATCAGCAGCGGGCCGAGGATGGTCATCACGATGAATGACTTTTTCTGTACCCGTGAGAGGTATTCGCGTTTTATGATGAGAAGGGTCTTGTTCATGAAGGTCAGCTTAAAGGTTTAAGAATGGCTTACTTGCTTCATTTACTTTCCGGATGAAGATCTCATTCATGGTTGGAATGATCTCTTTGAAGGCGTGAATGTTTACATGGGGCATAAAAGCCTGCAGCAGTTCGTTTTGTGTGGCTTTTTCGGGAATTCTGACAATGGCTTGCCTGAGGTCGTCGTCGCTTTGTTCGTCAAGCAGCTCAAATCCAACGGGCAGCAGCGCCTCTGCAGCTCCGGAATACCCGTCAAAATCCAGTGAATAGGTGTTGGTTTTGTACTGCTTTTTAATTTCCTTTACGCTGCCTTCCAGTATCTTATGCGATTTGTTTATCAGGGCGATATCGTCGCAGAGTTCTTCAACCGATGCCATATTGTGGGTTGAGAAGATGATGGTTGCGCCTTTATCCCTCAGCGCCAGAATCTCGTCTTTCAGCAGGTTCACATTGATGGGGTCGAAGCCGCTGAAGGGTTCGTCGAAAATCAGCAGCGAAGGCTCGTGGATTACGGTAACGATGAACTGCACCTTTTGCTGCATCCCTTTCGACAGCTCTTCCACCTTTTTGTTCCACCACGCCTGGATCTCGAACTTCTCGAACCAGTATTTCAGCCGCTTCATGGCATCGGCTTTGTTAACGCCTTTAAGCTGAGCCAGATAGAGTGCCTGTTCGCCCACTTTCATCTTTTTGTACAGTCCGCGCTCTTCGGGCAGGTAACCGATGCGGTCAACATGGTGGGGAGCCAGCTTTTCGCTGTCGAAAAAGACCTCTCCCTCGTCGGGGCCGGTTATCTGGTTGATGATGCGGATCAGCGAGGTCTTGCCTGCGCCGTTCGGGCCCAGAAGCCCGAATATGCTCTGCTTCGGAACATCAATGCTTACATTCGTAAGTGCTGTGTGGCCGGAGTATCGCTTGGTAATGTTTCTGACTGAAAAATATGACATCGGATAATGGAATGTCTGAGTAATAAATTGAAAAAAGGGTGATTCCGCTTGTTTTAAGCAATCACCCCCCTGTTTCTTTCCCCTGAAGGGACAAAGTTACTGAAAAACCTCTCTCATCCGGTCGAAAAACGAACGGTCTTTTGTTCCGGGATGGGGTTTGAAATTCTCGGAGTTTTTCAGTTTCTCCAGAATCTCCTTCTCCTCGCGGCTGAGGTGCTTTGGCGTCCATACATTGATGTTGATGAGCTGATCGCCTCTGCCATAGCCGTTGAGCGAAGGTACGCCCTTGCCTTTCAGGCGGAGTACCTTTCCTCCCTGTGTGCCGGGCTCTATTTTTATACGCACCTTGCCGTCGATGGTGGGCACCTCGATGGAGGTTCCCATTGCCGCTTCAGGGAAGCTGATGTAATGTTCGTAAAGCACATTGGTGCCGTCGCGGATCAGCTCTTCGTGGGGAATCTCCTCAATCTGAACGATCAGGTCGCCTGGAATGCCACCGCGGGGCGCTGCATTGCCCTTTCCGCCAACCGACAGTTGGATTCCTTCGGAAACGCCGGCAGGGATATTCAGGCTGATTACCTCTTCGCCCTTCTCGGTTCCGCTGCCGCCGCAGGCGGTACACTTGCTGGTGATGGTCTGCCCTTCGCCGTTGCAATACGGACAGGTAGAAGTGGTCTGCATCTGGCCCAGGAAAGTGCTGGTTACGCGGGTTATCTGCCCGGTGCCGTGGCAGTGTTGACAAGTCGAGAATGAAGAACCGCCGGCAGCGCCTGTACCCTGACAGGTTTGACAGCTTACCAGTTTGTTTACCTTTATCTTCTTCTCAACTCCTTTGGCAATCTCCTCCAGGGTCAGTTTCACCTTTACCCTAAGGTTGGTGCCTTTGTTCACGCGCCGGCGGGTGCCTCCGCCAAAGCCGCCGAAGCCGCCGCCAAATGCACTGCCGAAAATATCGCCGAACTGGCTGAAAATGTCCTCCATCGACATGCCGCCGCCAAAACCGCCGCCCGGCATCCCTTTCATGCCGTCGTGGCCAAATTGGTCGTAACGCGAGCGCTTCTCAGGATTGCTGAGCACTTCGTAAGCTTCGGCAGCCTCCTTGAATTTCTCCTCAGCCTCCTGATTGCCCGGGTTTTTGTCCGGATGATACTTGATCGCCATCTGCCGGTAAGCCTTTTTTATTTCAGCTTCACTGGCATTGCGCTGAACACCCAGTATTTCGTAGTAGTCTCTTTTTGCCACTTTGTTTATTTTATCTGTTGTCTCTTAAATGCCTACAACAACCTTTGCAAACCTGATGACCTTGCCGTTCAGCGTGTAGCCCTTCTGGGTTACATCAATCACTTTGTTTTTGAACTCTTCCGAGGAAGCGTTGATTTTGGCGATGGCTTCATGGAAATCGGTGTCAAAATCCTGACTCATCGCTTCAATCTCCGCCAGCCCTTTCTGCGAAAGAACCCCTTTCAACTTGTTGAAGATAAGCATAAAACCCTCTTTGTCAGGATTGCCATCCCTCTCGTCCATTAAGCTGAAGGCCCGGTCGAAATCGTCGAGAACCGGAAGCAGGCCCGAAATCACCTCCTCCGAAGCGTACTTGCTCAGATCCTGCTTCTCCTTGATTACCCGCTTTCTGTAATTGTCGAACTCGGAATATAGCCTGAGGTACTTGTCGTTCAGCTCATCATATTTTTTGCTGAAATCCTCAGCCGCTTCAGCAGCCTCTTCGGTTGCAGTCTCCTGTGCCTTAATGTCAGTTTCGGCAGCTCCTGCCTGAGCCGCAACATCGGCCGCTTCCTTTACACTCTCCGGTTTTTCGTTCTTATGTTTGCTTTGTTTCGTCATATTTTTCAATATTCTCATCAGGTTTAGGCCTGTAGATTTTTATTTCGCCTGCATCCCTGCAAATTGCCTGCCACACTGCATTCAGCGACAAATTGACAGTTTTTTTATCAAAATGATTTTCAATGGCGGTATTGGAAATCTGCTCTGCCATCAGGCTGAAATTCAGATAGATGTATGGTGCGGAGCAGGGGGTAGCGTATTTGCCCCTTTATCACGACCTGAAATGCCGTTTATCAGTCGTCAAACCTTTCGATATCGGCGCCAAGGGCACGCAGCCTTCCGTCGATGTTCTGATAGCCGCGGTCAATCTGGTCGATGTTGTCGATGCGGCTCTTTCCTTTTGCCGAGAGTGCGGCGATCAGCAGCGCAACGCCGGCGCGGATATCGGGCGATGCCATGGTAATTCCCCGCAGCGGCACCTGGCGGTTCAGCCCGATGACGGTGGCACGGTGGGGGTCGCAGAGGATAATCTGTGCGCCCATGTCAATCAGCTTGTCAACGAAAAAGAGGCGGCTTTCGAACATCTTCTGATGAATCAGCACGCTGCCCTTTGCCTGAGTGGCGGTAACCAGCGCAATGCTGATCAGGTCGGGGGTGAATCCCGGCCAGGGAGCATCGCTGATGGTCATAATGGAGCCGTCCATAAAAGTCTCTACCTCATAGGTTTCCTGAGCCGGAACAAAGATATCGTCGCCGCGGAGCTCCATTTTTATACCCAGCCTGCGGAACACTTCGGGGATAATTCCCAGCTCCTTGTACTGAACATCCTTGATGGTGATTTCGGAGCCCGTCATTGCCGCCATACCGATGAAGCTGCCTATTTCAATCATATCGGGCAGCATGGTGTGGGTGGTACCCCCGAGGTAGTCAACCCCTTCGATGGTGAGCAGGTTTGAGCCGACTCCCGAAATCTTCGCGCCCATGCGGTTGAGCATGCGGCAAAGCTGCACCAGATAGGGTTCGCAGGCGGCGTTGAAGATGGTGGTGGTGCCTTTTGCCATTACGGCGGCCATGATCACATTGGCGGTTCCCGTTACCGATGCCTCATCCAGCAGCATATAGGTACCTTTCAGTTCAGTGGCATCCACGCTGTAAAAGGTGTTGGTCCCTTCCGATTCGAATCGCGCTCCAAGTTTCTGAAGCCCGATGAAATGGGTGTCGAGCCTTCGGCGGCCAATCTTATCGCCGCCGGGATGCGGAATATATCCCCTGCCGAAACGGGCAAGAAGTGGCCCGAGAATCATCACCGATCCGCGAAGGCCCGCTCCTTTTTTGCGGAACTCGTTGGTTTTCAGGTATTCCATATCAATATCAGCCGCCCGGAAGGTGTAGCTTCCCTTTCCGGCGGAAGTAACGGAAACACCCATATCGCCGAGCAGTTCAATGAGCTTGTTTACATCCCTGATATCGGGTATATTGTGAATGGTAACGGGTTCGGGTGACAGCAATGTGGCACAGAGTATCTGCAGCGCCTCGTTTTTGGCGCCCTGGGGTACGATTTCCCCCCGGAGTTTCTTACCTCCGTGAATGATGAAGTGACTCATAATGAAAACAAGGTTTGATCTTACCGAAAATTAACATGCGGGCAAGTTAATTCTTTTTTCGGTTCCTTGCATCACGATGGTAGCTGCTCTTGTCGTTTTTGGGGTTATATTTTTTTCGTTTGCCGGCCTGGCTGTGTCCCGTACCCGAAGTTGAGGTGTTGCGGGCAAGAATTTCGTTGGTGTGAATCAGGCGGATATCATCGCTGAGCTCCAGCCTGCCCTTCGAAAGCACCTTCAGGTGTTCGGCTATCAGCACATCATTCACCGAATCGCGGTTCCAGTTTAGGTATGATTTCTTCAGGTGGTTTGCAATGTTCTTGATCAGGGCATCCTTCTCCGGGCCATCTTCAAACTCGCTTGCCTTTTCAATCATTTTGGCGATGTTCTTTCCGTAAGGCCTGAAACGGATCTCTTCCTGAGGGTAGGGGATGCGTTCCGGTTTTTTTACCAGTTCATCGGGGCTGGGTGCGGGATAGGGGCCGTCAACATCCAGACGGTAGCCGGAAATGATGTGGATGTGATCCCAGAGTTTGCGCTTGTAGTCAACCGCATCGCGCTGATCGTGATGTAGTTGAGACATGATATTCATCAGTGATCTGGCAAGGTTGCTGCGTTTTTCACGGTCTTCAACCGTAAGCAGGTATTCAACCAGTTTTTGAACATTGCGTCCGTACTCGGGAATTATGAGCTTTTCACGGGAGTTGTTATAATCCATATAACAGATTGATTAAAAATATTTTATTGAAGTTGGCTGATAAGTATTGTTAGCAGTTCCAACGGGCAGGAGTGGCATCAGACAACTGGTGTCACAGCTTAATTTTTTCTTTTATATCTGAAATGTTGTAAACAGAACTTCCTCTGAGTTATTGTATTGGGAGAGATCTCTTTCTGACTGCAAAGATACAAAAAAATCAGTTAATCAGTCTGAGCTTAGCAAATTTCAGTAATAATTGTTTCTGACCCACGGTTGTAAAATAGACTGTAGCCTTGGTATTCGGGCCGCTTCCTTCTACGCTGATTATCTTTCCCTTACCGAATCGTTCGTGTTCCACCAGAATTCCGGGTTGAATCAGCTCCACCGGCGTTGCCTCCGCCCGTTCGTAATTGTTTTCGGAATGTGAAATTTTTTTAAGCGGCCTCTTTACCGGCATGGGCGGTTTTGTCCTTTCGCCGGTAAAACCGCCGGAAAATCCGGCTGACGACACCTTGCGGGCCGGCTGTTCGATAAAGCGCTCATCAATTTCATCCAGGAAACGGCTCGGCTCGTTCATGGTCATATTGCCCCAGCGCATTCTGGTTTCGGCATACGAGAGGGTAAGCTGCTTTTCGGCTCTGGTTATGGCAACATAAAACAGTCGCCGCTCTTCTTCAACTTCGGAGCGTGTTTGCAGCGACATAATGCTGGGGAAAAGATTCTCCTCGAGGCCAACCAGATAGACAAACGGAAATTCAAGCCCCTTTGCCGCATGAATGGTCATCAGCGAAACCTTGTTATTATCCTCCTCGTCTTCGGTATCTGAATCGGTAAGCAGAGAGACCTCCTGAAGGAAAATGTCGAGGGTGCGGGTTATTTCGCCTGCGGTCAGCTCTCCGGTATCCAGGTCGGGAAACAGAGTCTCTTCCTTTTCGGAGAAATCCATCACCGCATTCAGCAACTCTTCGGCGTTCTGGTAGCGCGACCGCCCCTCTTCGGTGTCGTCGGATTTCAGTTCGGCAAGCAATCCCGAGTTTTTGGCGATCTTCCGTGCCAGTTCAAAGGCGTTGAGTACCCGAAGTTGCTGATGGAATGCCGAAATCATGGTGATGAACTGCTCAATCTTTGAAAGGGTTCCCGAATTGAGCCCCTTCACATAATGGGCGGCTGCCGACGACACCTCGAACAGGCTTTTGCCTGATGAGAGGGCTGCCACCTCAATCTTGTCGAGCGTGGTTTTGCCGATGCCTCGGGCCGGGTAGTTGATGATTCTGGAAAAAGCCTCGTCATCGCGCGGATTTACCACCAGCCTGAAATAGGCGAGCAGATCCTTGATCTCTTTCCGTTTGTAGAACGAGAGCCCGCCATAGATGCGATAGGGGATGTTCAGCCGGCGCAACGCCTCCTCAATGGCACGCGATTGCGCATTGGTGCGGTACAAAACGGCAAAATCGCTGTTCTGTACATGCAGATTCATCTTGGTTTCGAATATCGAATTGGCGACCATATTCCCCTCTTCGGCCTCGGAATTGGCCTTCAGCAGTTTAATGAGGTTGCCTTCATCGTTGTCGGTCCATATCTCCTTGTGAATCTGCTGCTTGTTTTTGGCAATAACGCTGTTGGCAGCGTTTACGATTACCTTGGTGGAGCGATAGTTCTGCTCCAGCTTGAAGGTCTTTGCATCCGGATAGTCTTTTCTGAAATTCAGAATGTTCTGAATGTTTGCCCCCCTGAATCCGTAAATGCTCTGAGCGTCGTCGCCTACCACGCAGATGTTCTCATTTCGGGCAGCCAGCTTCTTGATTATCAGGTACTGAGCGTAGTTGGTGTCCTGATATTCATCCACCAGTATGTATTTGAATTTGGCCTGATACTTAACCAGCACTTCGGGGAAGTCTCTGAGCAGCAGATTCATATTGAAGAGCAGGTCGTCGAAATCCATTGCTCCTGCCTTAAAGCAGCGGGCTTTGTAATGCAGAAAGATTTCGCCCAGCATGGGCCGGTTGGCTTGTTTGTCCTGATCGGCAATCTCGGCATTGCCGGCATACTCTTCAGCCGATATCAGATTCGACTTTGCCGACGAAATCCTTGAAAGCACGGCTCCGGGCACATATACCTTCGGGTCGAGGTTCAGGTCTTTCAGAATGGTTTTTATCAGGCTTTTCGAGTCGTCGGTATCGTAAATGGTGAAATTCTGGGAATAGCCCAGCAGATGCCCTTCAACCCGGAGAATACGGGCAAAAATGGAGTGGAAAGTTCCCATCCAGACATATCTTGCTTCTGAGTTGCCGACCAGCTTCAGCACCCTCTCCTTCATCTCGCGCGCTGCCTTGTTGGTAAAGGTCAATGCCAGAATATTGAAGGGATCTACACCCTGGCTCAGCAGGTATGCAACACGATAGGTAAGTACACGGGTTTTGCCCGATCCGGCACCCGCAATAACCATAACAGGACCATCGCTGTTGATAACTGCAAGTTCCTGAGCTTCATTCAATTCATTAAGTAATTCCAAAACTTCTCCCCGGTATTGTTAGTCCGCACAAAAATAACATTCTTTTGATGTGATTTCAGATGATCACCGATTTTGTCCGCTTAAAATTAACCGTCTGTATAGAATCGTTCTAAATTATTTGCAATTTGGTTACTTTTAAAGCCCTTTCTGATAAACCAGTGGACGGCAGGCAATGCAAGGCTATGCGGCTGTCTGCATGATAATATAACGCCGGGGGGGTGGGTATGTTTTCATACGGGAACTTTTTTATTAACAACAAAACGGTTTATCCTGAAAAGCACTCATCTAACTAAAACTTACTATGCTCAACTACACACAACGGGATGAAAGTATCGGAATGATCATTGAACAGATTGTTGACAGACAAATCAGGCAAAACGACCCTCCGGAAACTGCAAAAGCCTATGAGCGCCTGCTCCAGGACTCCTTTTCTGACGCAGAAGCGCGGAAGCTGATTTTCATGGCCTTTCAGGTGGAACTTTTCCGGCTGATGCGCTTTGGCGAAGCGTTTAACCGGAACAGGTTCATCGGCAACCTGAACGGCCTGCCGGCCCTTCCCGATGCCGATATCTTCTAGAAAAGCAGGCGGAATACCCGCCCTCATTTTCCCCTAACCACATCCGTCATTCCAACGAACGAGGAATCTCTTTCTTAAATTAATGAGATTTCTCACAGCTTTCGAAATGGCATTTTTTGTCTGCGCTCAAACCTGCGTGAGGACGAAGGGGAGATTTCTCACTGCGTTCGAAATGACGGGCGTTTATGGTTGAAGAGAATTGAGAAATCAGGGGGGCGAAAGAACCGCCCCCCTGATTTCTATGGTTTATTCCGTAATGAAAGGTTATTCAGGTTTGCCTGGCAGTTCTTCTTTTGATAAAAATTCCTTTAAAAAATCATCAACTTGTTTAGCGAATGGTATAACCTCTCTTTTAAAGCCAAATTCAGTTACAAGTACCTTCCACTCAGGATTTTTCCGGTTAATCAGATCCTCTTTCTTTTTCCGATTCCACTTTTTTATTTCTTTCTCTCTTTTAATTGCAGCAGTAATAGAGGGAAACTCTTCAAAGTAGATGCAATCCTCAAGATTATATCTTTTGGTAAATGAATTTTTAAATAAATGTTTTTTATGTTCCCCAATTCTGCGGCATAAATCATTGGTTACTCCTATGTATAT
>LUZO01000158.1 GCA_001603685.1 Bacteroidales bacterium Bact_23 | reverse complement strand
GGTTTAACTTCCATTGAATTCAGGAAAGAGAGTAAAATCAGATTTAATGATTATACTGCCGTAATTTTCACAAGCAAGCACGCTGTTGATAATTATTATCGTCTTGCCTCTGAATTGCGTTTTGATGTACCTGAAACAATGAAATATCTATGCACCTCTGAATCAACGGCTTTATATCTGCAGAATTATGTTCAGTACAGGAAGCGGAAAATATTTTTCAGTAAAAAAGATGCCACAGACCTTGTTGATATCATAAAAAGGCATAAAACTGAAAAATACATGCTGCCCTGCAACGAAGAACACAACAACGAACTTTCCGATTTGCTTGATGCACAAAAGATTAATTACTCAAAAGCAGTCATGTACCGTACTGTTTCGGAGGATATGTCATCGCTCGACATTGACAAGTATGATCTGATTGTCTTTTTCAGCCCTTCAGGAATCAAATCCCTTAAGAAGAACTTCCCGGATTTTGTGCAGAATAACAAATACATCGGCACTTTTGGCAACTCCACTGCCGATGCTGCCAGAGAAGCCGGGTTTACCGTTCATGTAGAGGCTCCTACAGAAAAGGCACAATCAATGGCTGCTGCCATTGAGCAGTTTCTGGCTGTAAACAACAGGTGCAAATAAGCTGTTAACTCAGCCGGAGCTGCCTTTTGCTGCCGTTAATCAACAATATGTGTTGCTATGCAGACTTTCAGAAAAGAAGAACGACTTTGCAGCGCAACCGAAATTAACCGGCTTTTTCGCGAAGGCAGATCTCTGTTCCGTCATCCGATAAAACTCATCTGGCTACCGGCCGGAGAAGATGCTACGGCTACAAAACTGCTGATAAGCGTTCCCAAACACAACTTCAAACAAGCGGTCAAACGAAATCGTATAAAACGGATAATCAGAGAGATATATCGAAAAAACAAACGGATGCTGGCTCAACTGCCCGGCAACCGCAAACTCAATCTGGGTTTGATTTACATTGGCAAGGAAATTCCGGAATATAACACCCTGGAATCAATAATAATTCAGCTCTTTCAGCGTTTAATTCAGGATTATGAGAAAGCTTCTGGTTAACATCATGGTAGGGATAATCCGATTGTATCAGATAGCTCTTTCGCCATACCTGCCGCCATCATGCCGCTACACTCCCACCTGCTCGCAATACGGGATAGAAGCGCTGCGCAAACACGGCCCTTTCAAAGGCGGATGGCTTACGATAAAAAGAGTGCTTTCGTGTAATCCCTGGGGTGGCAGCGGTTACGACCCTGTCCCCTGACAATTTCAAACAAGTTACAACTTAGTGAATATGAAATACTTATACAAACTATTCGCCATTTCTGCTCTTTTACTGGCGTTGGGCATAAACGCCGGAGCACAGATCACCTCCTCCAGTTTCGAGATATCGAAAAACCTCGACATATTCGCCACCATGTACAAAGAGCTCAACAACAACTATGTTGACGACCTGCAACATGGCGATCTCATAAAAACCGGCATTGATGCAATGCTGGATAAACTCGACCCCTATACCGTATTTATATCGGAAGCCGAGATTGAGGACTTTACCTTTATGACTACCGGTCAGTATGGCGGAATCGGTGCTCTTATCCACAAACAGGGCGATTATGTTGTAATTTCGGAGCCTTATGAAGGTTCGCCTTCGCTGAAAGCAGGCCTTCAGTTCGGCGACCGCATCCTGAAGGTGAACGGCAAAGACACAAAGGGAAAATCGGTGAGCGATGTTTCCAGTGTACTGAAAGGCCAGCCCGGCACCTCCCTGAAACTGCTGATCGGGCGCGACGGCGAAAAATCGCCGGTTGAAATAGAGGTCATCCGCGAAAAGGTTACCATACCAAATGTTACCCACTCGCTGATGCTCGACAATGAAACGGGCTACATCAAACTGAGCGGATTTACCCAGAATTCGGGCAAGGAATTTAAAGAGGCGTTCCTGAAACTGCGCGAAAGCGGAAACCTGAAAGGGCTGATCATCGACCTGCGCGATAACGGCGGCGGACTGCTTAGCGAAGCGGTAAACATCACCAACCTGTTTGTAAAAAAAGGAGAACTGGTGGTAAGTACAAAAGGGAAAGGCCCCGACAGAAACAAATCGTACAAAACCATCGTTCAGCCGGTTGATACTGATATTCCGGTTGCGGTACTGGTAAACGGTTTCAGCGCTTCGGCCTCTGAAATTGTAGCCGGCGCCCTGCAGGACCTCGACCGGGCCGTAATCATAGGCGAGCGCACTTTTGGAAAAGGACTGGTACAGAACATCATTCCGCTGAGCTACAACACCCAGATGAAGGTAACCGTAGCCAAATACTACATCCCCAGTGGCCGCTGCATTCAGGCCATCGACTACGGACACAAGGACAGCACAGGCCGGTCGGTAAAAATTCCGGACTCGCTCATCAATACCTTTAAAACCCAGGCCGGTAGGCTGGTTTACGACGGCGGCGGAATCATCCCCGATATCGTTATGGAGCAGCCGCTGCTGAGCAACATTTCAGCCAGCCTCCTCAGCCGCTACCTGATTTTTGACTATGCCAACCACTTTAAAAGAACCCATGCAGAGATTCCTCCCGCAAGGGATTTTGTCATCACCGACGAAATATACGCCGATTTCGTAAACTGGCTGCAGAACAAGGAGTATGACTATACAACCAGAAGCGAAAAGATGCTCAGCGAGCTGAAGAAAACCGCCGAAACCGAGAAATATTTCGACGAGCTGAAAACGGAATTCGAAATGCTTGAATCGAAGATGATGCACAACAAGCAGGCAGACCTCGAAAAATTCAGCGATGAAATCAGGTCGATGCTGCGCAACGAGATTGTTGCCAGGTACTATATGCAGAAAGGGCGTGTAGAGGCTGCAGTTACTGAAGATCAAGAGGTTAAAAAGGCGATTGAGATCCTTGGAGATCAAAATTCATACAAAAAGATCCTTACCACTGCAGGTTCAACACCGGGCAACAAGTCATAAATCCTGAAATCAGTTAAGCCATGGCCGGAACAGCAAGGCATGCCCTGAGCGTTAAGACGGATGCTTCGTCGCTGATGTTTTATGCGCTGGTATTGCTGGCTGTTTCCATTCCGCTATCGGAATTCGGAATGAGTATTTCGCAGTTTTTCCTGCTTGGTGTTTGGCTTTTTCAGGGTATAAAAAACGATAAGGCCCGAAACACCGGAGAAGGGGAAAACCGTCGGGCTTCCGGCTCTTTCCTGATTCGGGCGGGCAAAAACCTGGGCGGCAAATTCAGGATGCTGTTCAACAATCCGGCAGCCATGGTGGTGATTTCGTTTTATCTGCTTCATGTTGCCGGCACCTTTTACTCATACGACCTCAATTACGCGCTGAAAGACCTGAGAATCAAACTTCCTCTTCTCAGCCTTCCGGTGATTCTGGCTACCTCGCCGGCACTTGCCCCCGACAGGTTCCGCAGCCTGATGGTATTTTTCATTCTGGCCGTATTCTCAGGAACGATTGCCAGCATCTATGTTTTACTCACAAAGCATATCAGCGACCCGCGCGAGCTGAGCATCTTCATTTCGCACATACGCTTCAGCCTGACCATCTGCTTTGCCATTTTTATCCTGATTTATTTCCTGGTAAAAAAAGATTTCAGGAGCAAAACGGAACGCTACCTGATTATTGCAGGGATACTCTGGTTTACGCTCTTTCTGTTTATCCTCGAATCGATTACCGGCATTGCCATCACCGCCCTGCTCGGCATCATGCTGGTGTTTTATTACATTTTTACTGCCAAAGGACACATGCTGCGGCTTACGGTTGCCGCTCTTACCGTTTTGCTTGTAATTTTCTCGGTATACTATTTCATGACCTTCGTGAGAAATTACACCCGGACTGATCCGGTTGATTTCGCCACACTCGACCAGTACACCGAATCCGGCACCCCGTACCTTCACGACACCTGTTCATTCGGGATTGAAAACGGGCAGTATGTGGGACTCTATCTTTGCCCGACCGAATTGCGGAACGAGTGGAACCGGCGCAGCAATCTGGATTACGACGGGCTTGACAACAAAGGCCAGGAGCTCAGCCATACGCTGATACGCTTTCTGCATTCAAAAAATCTGAGGAAAGATGCCCTGGGAATCAGCGCACTAACGGATGAAGAGATCAGGCACATAGAAAACGGCGTGGCCAATGCCAGCACTCTTGAGAGCTTCAACCTGAAGTCGAGGTTCGAACAGATTGCCATGGGATATACAAACTACAAAGCCTATGGCGATGCAAACGCCTCATCGGTGATGCAACGCGTAGAATACTGGAAAACATCCGTTTACATCGTAAAGAAGCATTGGCTTACCGGTGTAGGAACCGGCGATCTGAATGAGGCGTTCGCAAACGCATACAATGAAACCGGTTCGAAACTGCAGGGCGATTTCAGGAAACGGTCGCACAACCAATTCCTGGCGGTCTTCATCGCTTTCGGCGTTTTCGGATTTATCTGGTTCCTCTTTACACTGATTTTCCCGCCCCTGAAGCTGGGCAAATTCCGCAATTACTACTATGTAGTATTTTTCGTCATTGTCTTTGTGTCGATGTTCACCGAAGATACCCTTGAAACTCAGGCTGGTGCAACATTTTTTGCTTTCTTTAATTCACTGCTGCTTTTCAGTTGCCGCCGGAGCAAGGAGGTGATAACAGAATAACTGTTTTCGGTTCGTTACAAATAATTTCTTACCTTAGCGTCTAAAATCTGACCATTTCATGAATGAAAAGACGCTTACACTACGGTACAGCTCATCAAACAATACTGACAAACTCAGAGTTACCGATGCCGGGCTGCTGAAAAAAGCGCGCGAGGCAGCCGAAAAAGCCTATGCTCCCTACTCCGCTTTCAGGGTGGGCGCTGCGGTAAGACTCAGCAACGGCGAAATTGTAATCGGAAGCAATCAGGAGAATGCCGCCTACCCTTCAGGGCTTTGCGCCGAACGGGTGGCTCTTTTTGCAGCCTCTTCGATGTATCCCGATTCAGTTATCGAAGCGGTGGCGGTTACCATCGATACGGACGACCGCAGGGTTATCGAACCCGTTTCGCCCTGCGGAGCATGCAGACAAGTACTTGCCGAGTACGAACACCGTCAGAAAAAGAAAATCAGGGTCATTTTTTCGGGCGAAACCGGTAAAACCATAGTGGTTGATGGCATGGAAAATCTGCTGCCGCTCACCTTTACGGCGGCCAACCTGAAGTAAGACCAGATAACCTTTGATTCGCAATTACAGACCTTGAAAGCCAAACCGTGCAATCAGCCGGGAATGCTTTCGACAATTAAAAAAACCCGTTTAAAAAACAATAAAAAACCGGAATGAAAAAACTGTTGTACCTTATGGTAATCTTTACCACCCTTACAGCCATGAAAGGCGATATGCCCGCCTACAAGCTATATACCGCAAAAGGCAAGGCCACTTCGTTCGACAGGCTTGTTAAAGCGTCGGCTGAAGCCGATGTTGTCCTTTTCGGCGAGCTGCACAACAATCCCATCAGCCACTGGCTTCAGCTTGAGCTCACTAAAGCCATGTATGAGCAGCTTGGCAATAAACTGGTGCTGGGTGCCGAGATGTTTGAATCGGACAACGCACTGATGGTCGATGAGTTTTTATCGAAAAAACTGAACGACAGAAACTTTGAGGCTCAGGCCAGGCTGTGGCCCAATTACAAAACCGATTACAAGCCGCTGCTGGTTTTCGCCCGCGACAACGGCATACCGTTCGTTGCTACCAACATTCCGCGCCGGTATGCTGCCCTGGTGAACAGCGAAGGATTTGAAGGTCTTGAGACGCTCAGTGCGGAAGCAAAGCAATACATCGCCCCCCTGCCGCCTGCCTACGATGCCGCGCTGCCGGGATACAAGGGAATGATGGAAATGATGGGCGGATCAGGCGGCCATGTTAATGAGAACCTCCCCAAAGCTCAGGCAATCAAGGATGCCACCATGGCGCATTTTATCCTCAAAAACCTTGCTCCGGGAAAAACATTCCTGCACTACCACGGAACCTATCATTCTGATAATTACGAGGGAATTATGTGGTATCTGAAGCATGAAAGACCTGACCTGAAGATCGTTACCATAAAAAGTGCAGAACAACCCTCGGTTGACAGCCTCGCTTCGGAGAATGCCGGTAAAGCCGATTTCATCCTGGTTATTCCCGAAACGATGACCAAAACTCACTGACAATCAGTGAAGAAAAGTGTAATTCAGGTTTGCCAGAAAATTCCAGATGGTAACCACCCCTATGGCCAGCAGTTTCGAAAAGTAGAAGTTGAATTTAGCCTCCTGTTTTGTGCGCCACATGAACGCTTCAAGAATGG
>LUZO01000004.1 GCA_001603685.1 Bacteroidales bacterium Bact_23 | reverse complement strand
GAGGGCGCTAGGGGGCTGCGGTCTTCCGCAGCGGGGGCACCTGAGCAGATATTCGCCCATGAGATCATCTCGGGAGAGCCGGGGATATAGCTTTTTCTGTTTTGTCCAATATTTTGACCTTAATGTGAAATTATAATAAATCTATCTGTACTATGAGGATGTAAAAGCCGGGCTGCAGGGAGAAGAGGCCCCAGAGCCGGCCCGGGTGGGTGGGTTATTTATCTTACCAGATGGCTGATTATACCTTCGATGGAGGGGTAGCAGGTGAAGGAGTTGATCCCAGTTATTATCGCTGTGGCGTCTATGCCGCTCTGGGCCGCAGCATTGGCCTCCCCGGAGGGGCCCCATCTTCTTCGAGGGGATGCGGAGCTTCCCCCGGACCTCATGGCGTCGGCGCCCGGCCTTTCAGAAGCTGGAGGCGGGGCCGGAGAGGAGGAAGGTGGGGGCGGCCGGATCCTCAACGGCCCAGAGGTGGGGGCCGAGGTCCTCGTCTCCAGCTCGGACGCCTCCGGGACGGTCGTCGAGTTCCTCCTCCGGGGGGTGAGGGCAGAGGAGAGGGCTGCCGGGAGCGAGGCCTTCTCGGTCCTCTCGATCCCGGAGAGGGGAACGACGACCGAAGTGGGACGGCCCGAGCTTCCCGTCGTAAGGGCGATGGTGGCGGTCCCGGCGGGGGCGGCGGTCCGGGCCACCGTCCTCGAGGCCTCCTCCTCGACATACCCGGGGTTCAGGGTCCGTCCCTTCCAGCCGCCGGAGGTGGACGGCCTCTCAGGATATCGAGGGCTCCTGATCGACGAGGAGTTCTACTCCCGGGACGGCTTTTATCCCGAGGAGCTGGTGGAGGTGGGGCCCCCCGGGATCTGGCGGGACCTGGTGGTGGTGGAGCTCCAGGCAAACCCCGTGGCCTTCAACCCGGGGACGGGAGAGCTGAGGGTCTACGACAGGATTCTCGTCCGGCTCGACTACGAGGGGGGGGTCCTGGCAAAAGAGACGGCGGAGCCGAAGTTTGCGAGGATCTACCGGGACGTGATATCCAACTACCACCTTCTGGACCTCGAGGCGAGGGGCCCCGAGCCCTCGGGGAGGGAGGCGGACCTCCCCCCGGGGGTGGGGATCGACGGGGCGGAGTGTCCCGAGATGGTGAAGTACCTCTCGATCAGGCATGAGGGCCAGAGCAGCTATGAGAGCATACGCCCCCTCCTGGAGCGGCGGGAGGCGGCGGGGGTTCCCGTCCTCTCCTGCTACTTTTCGTCCTCCAGCACGCCGTCGGCGGAGGCGGTGAAGGAGGTGGTGGCGAGCGTCTACGCCGCCCATCCCGAGCTGGAGTACTTCCTCCTGGTCGGCGATATCGGAAGGCTCCCCTGGAGGCCGAACTGGGACCCCTCCTCCTCCTTCAGCTCCTACTTTCCGGGGATGACGATCCCCAGCGACTACTGGTATGCCTGCGTCGCGGGGGTCGACCTCTACCCCGAGGTGGCCGTCGGCAGGATAACGGCGAAGAACGACGCCGAGGTCGGCCAGCAGGTGGCGAAGATCCTCGCCTATGAGACCGGCGCCAGGACCGGAGACTGGGCCTCGAAGGTCCTCCTCATCGCCCACGCCCAGGAGGCGCCGGGGAAGTATCAGGGGTGCAAGGAGTCGATCAGGACTGCCCCTTACGCGAGCCCCTTCTCCTTTGCGACCGCCTACGGATCGCCGCCCTCCCAAGGCGGGGACGGAGCCACCAACGCCGACGTTCTCGCCGCCGCCGCCTCCGGGGTCGGGATCGTCAACTACCGGGGGCACGGGAGCTACACCAGCTGGGGGCCGGGGTGGAACTATGCCGGGGAGGAGTTCGGGACCAGCGAGGCCCACGCCATGGCCGGGGTCGCCTTTCCTGCGGTCCTCAGCATCGCCTGCTACAACGCCGCCCTCGACCAGGCGGGGGATTGCCTCGCCGAGGCCTTCGTCAAGGACGACGGGTCTGCCGCCGCCTTTCTGGGGGCATCGAGGCCCTCCTGGACGGAGCCGAACCACGACTTCGACCGATACCTCTTCGACGCCATGGGGAACGGGGGTATATCCGACCTCGGCTGGGTGGTCAACGACGCCAAGGTCAAGGTGATGGCGAAGTACGGCGCCACCACCTATGCGGCGGACAACGTCAAGATGTTCCTCCTCCTGGGGGACCCAGCCCTCGGGGTCGGGCCCCCGTCGCCGAACGCCCCCCCGGAGACGCCCGGAAGGCCCGCGGGCCCCGCCAGCGGCCGGACGAGGACGGCCTACAGCTACTCGACCTCCTCGTCGGACCCCGATGGCGACCGGGTGAAGTACACCTACGACTGGGGGGACGGCACCTTCTCGGAGACGGAGTTCTTCGATTCGGGGGCGACCGTCAGCCTCGCTCACCGCTGGAATGCGGCGGGGACCCGCGCCGTCAGGGTGAAGGCCGAGGATCTCGCCGCAGCCTCGGGGTGGTCGGAACCCCTGGAGGTGACGGTCACTCCGGGGACGAGGAGGGGATCGGGGGTCTGGAGATCCCCGAATTTTTGAAGTTTCACTTCAAATATATCTGATTTAATATAGAGAATTGTATTTGAAGCTAGGAGCGCTCTACAGCGGATTATGCCAAACGGAGCGCATAATTTATAATCAGTAAAAGTAAGATCACCTATCAGATCTCAAAGCAGGGAGTAGTGGTGATATGAACAAGATAGCAAGACTGGCTTATGCCATCTTCGCATCGCTGCTGGTTTTTTCTCCAGCCGCCGTGGCGGCCGAGGAGCTTGGGCTCGCAGAGATGGAAGGTGCGGTACTGGCGGCCGGCGGAGACTGGGCCGCCATCGAGGAGATGCTGGCGACCCTCTCGCCGGAGGATAGGGCTCTGGTCATCGCGACGTATCCGGAGCGGATACCCGAGATGGTGCGGGTGAATCAGGCGATCGAGGAGGCAGGAGCGGACTGGAAGGCGGGGCTTAACGCCATATCGATCCTCCCGCCGGAGCTCCGGCCCGGTACCGGGGCCTTACCGATCCCCGCCGAGGCCGCCGGCGCGCCCCGGGAGACGGTGACGATAGGCCCCGGCGAGGGCGTCTCACCCCTGACCCTCCCCGCCGGCTGGGACTGGAGGTCCGTCAGCGGAACGGACTGGACAACCCCGATAAAGGACCAGGGCAACTGCGGCTCCAGCTGGGCCTTTGGGGCGCTGGCGGCGTACGAGGCGCGGATTAAGCTCGCCGCTTATAATCCGAACCTTGTCCCCGATCTTTCAGAGCAGTACCTCGTATCCTGCAGCCCCGGGAGCTGTGCAGGGGGGTATTCGGACATCACCTCCAACTGGATCGTCTGCAACGGAACCGTCGACGAGTTGTGCTTCCCCTACATCGCCATCAACGGGTCCTGCTTCGACAGCTGCTTTGACCGGGACTCTCGGAAGTATAAGGGCGAGGGTTGGTCCTGGGTCTGCGGCGACTGGAATATCGTTGACGTCGACAGGATAAAGCAAGAGGTCTACTCCTCCGGGCCTGTCCCGACCTTCATGTGGGTCTACGACGACTTCTGGTATTATGACGGGTCCAATATTTACGAGCAAACTTACGGCGACAATCAAGGCGGCCTCTGCGTCGCCATCGTCGGATGGGGCAACGAGGGCGGAGTCGACTACTGGATCTGCAAGAACGCCTGGGGGACAGATTGGGGTGACGACGGCTGGTTCAAGATAAAGATGGGAGAGGTGGATATAGGCACCCAGGCGATCTCCTACCAGCCGAAGGTCCGGGGTAAGGTCCTCTTCTACGAGGGACACGGACCCGTATACGCCCTCCTAGGAAACTACTCGGAGTGGGGCAACAGGCTCGCCGGGAACGGCTACCTCGTCCACAGCAGCGACGAGGCGAACCTGACGGCGGAGCTCCTCGAGTGCTACGACGTCGTGGTGATAGCTAACCCCAGCGTCGCCTTCACCGCCGATGAGCTGGCGGCGATCAAGGAGTTCGTCGGCCGCGGCCGCGTGATAGCCGCCGGGGACGGCGACCTCTTCGAGAACGCGGTCATATACAAGCAGGATAACGTCAAGGCTGCGGTCCAGTACGTCGACTGGCTCGCCACCGGTGACGGAGGCGGCCTCCTCCTCATGGGCGGCGAGGACGTCGACTGGCTCCCGACGGACGGCCCGGCCGATGGGCCAGCGCCCCTGGTCACCAACGCCGAGATCAACCAGATCGGAGACCTCTTCGGCCTCCACTTCAACGCGGACACGGTATCTGACCCCCTCCGGTACGACGGAGAGGTGACCAACGCCATCCTGGGGCCGAAGGAGGACATCCTGGTGATCGAGGCCTCCAGCCTTGCGATCTCCAAGGACGCCTTCCCCCTCGCGAGGACGACCCCGTCGGGGTACGTCACCGCGGCCGCCGGCGCTGGGCCTGAGGCCCCGCCCCAGGAGGCCGATGTCGAGGCCGTGGCCGACGAGGTCGCCGTCACCCCCGAGGCGATGATGGCCGCCGCGGAGGCCCTGCCGGCCGAGGAGAACGGCTCCGTGGACACCAGCGCCGGATACGAGATCCCGCCCGAGGAGATGCCGCCCGCCGGCGAGGTCCCGCCCGGAGGGGAGCTGGCCGGTCCGGCCGGAGCCCCCGAAGAGGATGAAGAGCTGGAGGCCTCCAGCGATCCTGTACCCATGGCGGGGCTCTCCTTCACCGGGCCGATCGTGATTGCGGCGATCGATTTCGGGAGGAAGGGGGAGGATACGGCGGGAGTTTTCAGGCCCTCTAATCAGGGGTGGTACCTGGACTTCGACAACGATCGTGTACCCGATAAAATTTTAGTGTACAGGCAGATCGGCGATTTGCCAGTATCCGGGGATTGGAACGGGGACGGAAAGGATACTCTGGGAGTGTTCAGTCCATCGAGCCGGACGTGGTACCTGGATTACAATAACGATGCGGTACCTGAGATGACTTTTGCTTACGGCCTTAATGGTGACAAGCCGGTATCAGGCGACTGGAACGGAGACGGCAAAGATACGATTGGGGTATTCAGGCCTTCGACCCGGACGTGGTACCTTGACTACGATAACGACGGGTTAGCTGACCAAATCTTAGCTTACGGGCTGAACGGTGACCTGCCGGTAGCCGGCGACTGGAACGGAGACGGCAAGGATACGATTGGGGTATTCAGGCCTTCGACCCGGACGTGGTACCTCGACTACAACAACGATCGAGTGCCCGATAAGATCTTTGCTTTCGGGCTGAACGGTGACCTCGCAGCAGCTGGCGACTGGAACGGCGATGGCAAGGATACGATTGGGGTATTCAGGCCTTCGACAAAGACCTGGTACCTGGACTACAACAACGACGGAGTACCCGATAACATATTTGCTTATGGGCTGAGTGAAGACATTCCGGTTTCAGGGGATTGGTACAAGAATTAATCGGGTTTGCGGTATCTTGGGGAGTGTTCTCTCTGAGATACCGCTACTTTTCTCATCAAAGTTTTGATCATTCTTTTATTAATCCTCATTTATTTGATTTGGTTGATCTGGCCCAATAGATATCCTCGAAATCGAGCTCATAAATCCATTAATTATTTATCCTAGAAGTATGTCCCTGGTTTTAAGTAGAAATTGGAGGGATTAAATTTAGTACGATTTTGACTCTCGTCAAGTCATTAGCTCTAGTTAGTGTTTTCTTTGCGGCCATTGTTCCGCAAATTTCAGCGGATGATGTTCTGAGCAGCGATTTTTCTTTAGACTTCCCTTGGGACGAGAAAAGGCATATAGAAGATGTATTCCTCTGGGATGAAGATGATCATCTCTTCGAGACGATGCCTTTCTACATAGATAATGCTTCGCATCAGAGCGAATCTTCAAGTCTCCAAACGAATAGTATTTCTAATCCGGGGAGTTCGGCGGTTGAGCCTCCATCGATCAGGTATACGAATAACTCCGTTCTCCAAAATTACGAGATTTTTATAAGCCCGATCAGTGGAGAGGAGTTTGAGATCATCAAAGATCCCGTTAACGAAACCAAAAAATATAGGGATCAAAACGGCACAATCTTTGATGATAAAGACGAGCTATTGAATTACGAGATCGAAAGGCTGTCGATCAGTCCCAATCTACTGAAACTAGACGCGAGACTTAGGGAGATCGTAGTGATCGGCGATGCCAACGGCACCGTTCCGGTCATAATCGCCTTTGTTGAGCAGCCTGCTCATAATGTGAGCATCGAAGTCCAGGCCATGTACGAGCCGGTATTTGAGGAGATCACAGCCCCGGCCAAGGTGGTATACAAGAGAATAGAGCCCATGATGATCGCCGCGGATGAAGACTCCGATTTCATCGCCTTGGAGCAGGAGCTTCTCACAGAAGAGGAAAAAGACCTCCTAAATGAGACCGCATCGCGACTTGATCAAGAGACGATGCAGATGAGAAGGGATATCTACGAGAGATCTGCACCATTAGTTGAAGAGATTCAGGCTCCCGTGATCGAGAAGATTCGAGCTAACGGTGGTGAAGTTGGATATAGGGATACGATATACAACGCGATAGCAGCAAGCGTGCAGATAGGGTATCTGGAAGAGCTGTCAGAGGACCCATCGATTGCTGTAATCTCGTCCGTGGAATTATTAAATGCGACTCTTAGGTATAGCGTGCCCACTATCGATGCAAAAAAATGGTGGGACAGTGGATATAGCGGCGAGACATGGGATGTTGCAGTAGTGGATAGTGGAATCGACGGTAATCATCCCGCTCTTTCAACACATCCAATTCCAGCGAAAACCTTTCACACATATGCGCAAACATACTTTGGTTGGGACTACAATGACAATGCTGCTACAACCGATGACCTGGTTGGCCATGGTACCCATTGTGCAGGCATCGTTGCCAGCACAGATTCGCTTTACAGAGGAGTCGGGTATGGGATAGACCAATTGATTAATGCTAAGGCAGCTTGGATGAATACTACAGGAAGGGGCAAAATTGTGTGGCCTGACGCTGCAGAAGCAATTCAATGGTCTATTCTTGACATTCCCGATGGTGCAGATGTCATAAGCTTTAGCAATGGAGGCCAGCCTGGCTCAACCGGAGATACAGATTTTTGCCGCTATATGGATGCTGTCGTTTTCACCCTTGGCGTACCTGTTGTTGTTGCAGCAGGAAATGATGGCTCAGACAGTAGAACTGTTAATGAACCGGGCTCTGCATATAACGTGATTGCAGTTGGAAATGTAAATGATATGGATTCGGTTACTCGGTCCGATGACCAAATATGGTGGACTAGTAGCAGAGGACCTACAGGTGATAATAGGCTAAAGCCTGATATCTCAGCCCCAGGAACTTCCATATGGTCTTGTAACAATAACTGGGAGGGAACTAATTCGGACTGGTGGCCATACACAGGGACAAGCATGGCAGCGCCCCACGTCGCCGGAAGCATAGCGCTAATAATGGGTTACGCAGGCATTCAATGGAATGATAAGGCGGTAAAAGCACTGCTGTTAAATACTGCAACTGATTTGGGAGATTTAGGTCCTGATAACACATACGGATATGGTTACCTTGACCTGAATCGCGCATATGCACGACGAGGGTACGTTTACACGGGCAGCTTGGCGGATAAGCCGGAAGGTACATCAGAGAAGTACTACAAAGGAGCCCTAAATAGCGGCTATAAGGCAACGCTAGTATGGAACAGGCACGTTGATTATAACTACAATAATTGGCAGCCCACAAATTATCTCACCCTCAGCGACCTGGACTTATACATATATGACGAGTCGAATAACGGACAAATTTCCTATTCGTGGTCGTACTTGAACAATGTGGAACAGGTCAAATCCAGTTCTACATATTCGTCAGCGATAATAAAGATAGAGCCATCCCCTTACCCCACAGGGATAACATCAGAGAGCTATGCTCTAGCTACAGACGGGCCGTTCACCCAGGTCAATCCACCAACGTTAAGCGCTAGCCTTTCGGTCTCATCCAGCACCATCGACAGCGGAGCAACCTTTACCGCCACGGCAACTGTGACTAACACGGGAGGTATAAGGGGCCACGGTGTTAGTGCGAGTTTAAACCTGCCATCAGGTTTCAGCATCGTCAGCGGCTCAAATCCGCAGTATCTGGGATCGATAGATCCAGGTTCTGGAAGTAGCAAGTCTGCCACCTGGACGGTTCGAGCACCGACGACAAGTTCGACTCAGAGCTACACGATATCTACATCAATAACCTCATACTCTTATGGGGACAGCTACACGGCATCAAGCTCAAAAACGATAACTGTCGGACCTAACAGGGCCCCAACTACGCCATCCACGCCCTCCGGGCCAACGTCGGGCACGTCAGGAGTATCCTATACCTATACTACGTCTGCAAATGATCCAGACGGTGACCAGATAAAGTACACGTTCGAATGGATGGATGGAACAACTTCAACGACTGCATTAGTTAACTCTGGTGCAACTGCAAGTGCGTCGCACAGCTGGAACGTTCCTGCAGGATCTACAACCAAATACAATATCAGGGTCAAGGCAACTGATAGCCGGGGGAAATCTTCTGAGTGGTCAAACCAACTGCCAGTCTCAATAACCGGCGTGAATCGACCGGATACGATAGGAGTGTTCAGGCCGACGACCAGGACATGGTACCTGGACTACAATAATGACCGAGTACCGGATAAGGTCTTAACCTACGGCCTGAATGGTGACCTGCCGGTATCCGGCGACTGGAACAAAGACGGTACCGATACGATTGGGGTCTTCAGACCGTCAACCAGAACCTGGTACCTCGACTACAACAACGATCGAGTACCTGATAAGATCTTTGCTTTCGGGCTGAATGGGGACCTTCCGGTAGCCGGAGACTGGAATAACGACGGCAGAGATACGGTTGGGGTCTTCAGGCCGACGACCAGAACCTGGTACCTCGACTACAACAACGACGGGGTGCCAGATAAGATCCTAGCTTACGGGCTCAGCGGAGACCTGCCGGTAGCTGGCGACTGGAACAAAGACGGCACAGATACGATCGGGGTCTTCAGGCCGACGACCAGGACCTGGTACCTCGACTACAACAACGATCGAGTACCAGATAAGATCTTCGCTTTCGGGCTGAATGGGGACCTTCCGGTAGCCGGCGACTGGAATAACGACGGCAGAGATACGGTTGGGGTCTTCAGGCCGACGACCCGGACCTGGTACCTCGACTACAACAACGACGGGGTGCCCGATAAGATCCTGGCTTACGGGCTGAACGGTGACAAGCCGGTTTCAGGGGATTGGTACAAGAATTAATAGAGCTTGAGGTATCTTGGAGAGTTTTCTCTCTAAGATACTCCTACATTCATTTATTTGATTCAAATGATATACCGCCGTTAGTTTGACGTAACAGGATAATCTTCGCTGAATCGTTACGTTTTACCTCCTTGGCCCATAACAAGCATAATCGATATATATCTTGAAATTAGTGTGGATTCTAGGAATTATAAAAACGAGGTGAGGTAGTCATTGAATATCGACTTATCAGTTGTAGTGCCTGTATACAATGAGGATAACAATATTGATCCCCTTTATCGGGAAATCGGATCTGCGTTATCGTCTCTTACCAAGACCTACGAAATCGTATTTGTGGATGATGGGTCTAACGATAACACATTTCAAGTGCTGAAGGAAATTCAAGAAAGGGATAAGCGAGTTAAGATTATAAAATTCAGACGAAATTTTGGCAAATCCGTAGCCCTTAATTCGGCCTTTAATTTCGTTAAAGGTAATATAATTATCACTATGGACGGCGATTTACAGGACAATCCTGACGAAATTCCAAGATTCGTTGATGCTATTGAGGGTGGATCGGACCTGGTGAGCGGATGGAAATACACCAGAAAAGATCCGTTGACCAAAAAATTGCCTTCCAAATTATTTAATAATATGACTCGCCTTTTAACAGGCGTTGATCTTCATGATTTTAACTGCGGCTTTAAAGCTTATAAGAGAGGAGTTCTGGATACGATTTCGTTATACGGCGAGATGCACAGATATATTCCAGCTCTTGCGGCTCAGTACGGATTTAAGATAACCGAGCTGAAGGTTGAACATCGGCCCCGAAGTTATGGGAAATCTAAATATGGATTTTCCAGGCTTATCAAAGGGTTCCTGGACTTGATTACTGTTAAATTTCTAACCGAATACTCATCGAGGCCGTTACACGTTTTCGGGATTCCGGGAATATTATCGCTGATATCCGGCGTTTTTATCGGCCTGTATTTGGTTATTTTAAAATATTGGAAAGATATTATGCTCGGTGATCGTCCACTATTACTGCTCTCCATTTTATTAATTATTCTAGGGCTGCAATTCGTATCCATCGGCTTACTTGGTGAGATGATAACCTTTAGAGAAAGGAAAGATGAGAGCGCAGAAAAATATATAGAGGCGATCGTGGACGGTCAAAATGAGAATAATATATAATTACATTTTAAGATTATCAGAGTTGATATAATGGCATCGGATCTGGTTGATCATCTAGTAAAAATACATAATCGTGAAAAAACCGATTTTCGCTGGAGGAATTTGAGAAGGCTTGTAAGAAAGCACGTCGTAGGGACTCGAATATTAGATGCGGGCTGTGGCACTGGCCATACGACCTTGGAGTTGTTGAGGGAAGGCTACGACGTTACAGCGATAGATTATTCGGAAGATCTCATCACCTTCACAAAAAGCCTAATCGAAAAGGGCGATTTCGATGCCAACGTGCTCCAATTGGATTTGACGGAATCCGCAGTTCTAGGTGAGAACAGGTTCGATACGATACTGTGTTTAGACGTTCTCGAACATATCAATGATGACCGTTTGGC